>JBAWYO010000138.1:0-5027 GCA_037143495.1 Candidatus Omnitrophota bacterium
GCGGTAAGGGATATTCTGTCAGCGGGCTTAAAAAAGAGATCCCCGGGATACTCGGTATCGACCGGCCGCTGCGCGTCGCCATTGTCGGCGCCGGCAATCTCGGCATGGCGCTCCTCTCGTACCGGGGGTTCCGCGAACAGGGGTTCAGTATCGTCGCGGCATTCGATAATGACCAGCGTAAGATCGGCGGCCGTTTTCGGGACGTCGTGATCCAGGATATAGCTGAGCTCGCGGCAGCGGTCAGGACCAAAAAGATCGAGATGGCGGTCGTGGCGGTGCCGGCGGCCGCGGCGGCGACCGCCATAACGGCGCTGATACGCGCCCGCGTCGGCGCGATCCTCAACTTCGCGCCGGTCAGGCTGCAGGTGCCGTCGACGGTGGAATTGATCAATATCGACCTTTCAATAGAGCTTGAGAAGCTGGCGCATTTTTTACGACGGACGGATCGGCACCGTGAACCGATTGCCGGATCCTCAGGGGGTCCTCATGCTAAAAGAAAAAGATAACGTCATCAAAGCGGCAATGGCGATACTCGACGCGGCGACGGTCGGGATTGTCTTTCTTATGTCATTTGCGTTGCGGCCCTATTTTTATGTGTTCTACAAATTCGATATTATTTCGGTAAATCAGGTTATCGCGGATACGATCCCTGTTTCACTCAGCGACGCGTTGGTTGTTCTCCTAGTGGCTATGCCGCTCTGGTGTTTGATGCTTTTTTTAAGCGGCATGTACCGGCCGATGCGGACGAAAACGGCCGCCGAGATCGTCTGGGTCGTCGTCCGTGCAGCTTTTTTCACGACATTGGCTTTCGGTACATTCGTCTTTCTTTTTAAGCTCAGGTTTGTCAGCAGACTCTTTTTTACGGTCTTTCTGGGGGCGGCGTCGGCGTTCATCGTTTCTGAAAAATTGCTGATCTTCACGACGATGAAGTACCTGCGCCGGCAGGGATACAATTCAAAATCGATGCTCGTGGTCGGGACCGGAGCGCGGGCAGCCAGTTTCATCGGCCGGATACGGAGCCATTCAGCGTGGGGGTTCAAGATCGTCGGTGTCATTGAGGATAATGAAGAGCCTGGTTCGCGCAAGGTCGACCCCGCTGAGATCATCGGTACGCTGAAAGATATACCGGAGATCATTAAAGCGCGGCCTGTTGACGAAGTTGTTTTTGTCGTCGCGAGCAATCGGCTCGGCGATATCGCCGATACGCTCTTCGTTTGCGAGACGGCCGGGATACGGTCGACGGTCGCCGTCGATTTTTTCGACCTGAAACTCGCCAAAGCCCGGACGAGCGAACTGGAAGGCATTCCGCTGGTGACTTTTGAGACCGCGCCGGCAAAAGAATGGCACCTCTTCATCAAGCGGTGTTTTGATGTGCTCGCGTCGGGCGCGGGTATTCTTCTTTTGAGCCCGTTTTTCCTGATCGTTGCCGCGCTGATAAAAGCGACGTCTCCCGGGCAGATCTTTTTTCAGCAGAAGCGCGTCGGCTTAAACGGACGGAGCTTTGTGTTACATAAATTCCGTACGATGCGTGAAGGCGCCGAGGGTCAGGCCGCGGCCTATGCAAATCGTAATATGATGAGCGGACCTGTTTTTAAGATCAAGGATGATCCACGCGTGACCCGCCTGGGGCGCATTCTGCGCCGTTTCAGCATAGATGAGCTTCCGCAGCTTTTTAATATATTTGCGGGGGAGATGTCGATCGTTGGTCCGCGTCCTCCGCTCGACACCGAGGTCGCGCAGTATGAACCCTGGCAGCGCCGCCGCCTTTCGATGAGGCCGGGGCTTACCTGTCTCTGGCAGGTAAGCGGGAGGAACCGCGTTGATTTTAACGAGTGGATGAAGCTCGATCTGCATTATATCGACACCTGGTCGCTTTGGCTCGATTGCCGGATCCTGGTAAGGACGGTCCCGGTCGTTCTCTTCGGCATCGGCGCCTATTAAGGTCGTTTCAGGGTCTTCGGGTTCCTTTTTTTCTTGACAAGTTTTGCGGGTATGGTAGAATTCCTTCTACCAATAAGAGGAGGTGGGAAAGATGGCATTCAAAAGTTCAACGAAACGCACTACTACAACTACGACGGCCACGAAGAAGCTCTCGCAGGATCAGCTCTTTAATGAGACGGTGGAGCTCGCTTATCAGTATTATGTCGACAGGGGATATCAGAACGGCAACGACATGGAAGACTGGTTAAAAGCGGAGAAGGCGATCAGAGCGAAATACAATGTAAAATAGGACATAGATATTTGTGTCCGTGACCGCCTACGTCAAGGTTATGCAGCGCCCCGCAGGATAGCTATGCGGGGCGTTTTTTTAATCTATATGTAAATTGTGGTAATAGCCCTATTTGCATGCTATTATATAAAGATATTATGATGCATAGCAGAAGGAAAACATGAATAAGAAGATGCAGGGTGATAGCTCCTTTTTTCTGTTGCATGAGCGTTTTATCGCGGTTGCTGCGCGCTATCCGCATAAAACAGCGCTGCAGATCAGGGTGGGCGAACGTGAGTATGAGAAATGTTCCTATGAGCGCGCCGCCGTTCTCACGAGAGCGATGGGGGCCTATCTCATTGACCGCGGCATCCGTAGTCACGATATGGTCGCCTTGGTCCTTGAAAACAGGCCCGAATGGGCGATCGCTTATTTTGGCATATTGCTGGCGGGCGCTACGGCGGTTCCGATAGATCCTCAGCTGACGGCGCAGGAGATCGAGAATCTGATAACCGATTCCGGGGCGAAGATCACGTTCACTAAGGCAAATATCGATGAGATCTTTGCGCAGCTTAAAGAAGCGCCGCAGGAACGTGTGTTCCCGGTGGTCGATCTTGAAGATCCCGCGTCATTGATCTATACGTCCGGTACGACCGCGCTCCCCAAAGGGGTCATTCTGACGCACAAGAATTTTTCGGCGAATTGCCGCAGCCTCGATTCGCTCGGTATTTTTAATGCCAATGACGGCGTCATCTCAATACTCCCGCTCCACCATTCATACGCCTTCATGATCACGCTGCTTTTGCCGCTCTCGGTCGGGGCCTCGGTCACCTATATCCGAGCCCTGCGGCCCGAGGAGATACGTGCCGCGATGCAGGAAGCGTCGATCACGGTCCTGGTCGGGGTACCGCAGCTCTTCTATCTTTTTCATAAGGGGATCATGGAGCGGATCGCGAAACTCCCCTGGTTCGTGCGGGCGCTCAAGCCGCTCGTCGCGGCGAAGATCCGGCGTGCGTTCGGTTCCCGGCTCAGGTTCTTTGTCAGCGGCGGAGCTCGTCTTGATCCCGGCGTCGCGGGAGACCTTGCCCGTCTTGGCTTTACTGTTCTTGAGGGGTACGGGCTGACGGAGACCGCGCCGGTCGTAGCCTTTAACCGGCCCGCGCGTCAGAAGTTCGGTTCGGTCGGCCTTCCGGTGCCGGGGGTTGAAGTCAGGATAGCCGCACCCGACGCGCACGGGGCGGGGGTCGTGCAGATCAGGGGCGCGAACGTTATGAAGGGTTATTTCAGGAGGCCTGAAGAGACCGCTGAGGTCATTCGCGAGGGGTGGTTTGATTCGGGCGATATCGGATACCTTGACCAGGAAGGGTATCTTTTCCTGACCGGCCGTCAAAAAGAGATCATTGTCCTGAGTAACGGGAAAAATATTTATCCCGATGAGATCGAGGCGCATTATCGCGCCAGCGGCTGCATTCAGGAGATCTGTGTCACCGGTTTCCTGAAGAATGGCGTAACCGCCGGTCTCGGCGCGGTGATCGTCCCGAACATGGAATTTTTCAAGAAGACGGGAGAAGTTAATATTCACGACAAAGTCAAGTGGGAGCTCGAAAACCTGTCGAAAGGGCTACCCGCCTATAAACGGGTGATCAGCTATTGCATTTCAAAAGAGGAACTCCCGAAGACGCGTTTGGGTAAGATCAAGCGCTACGAAGTGGAACGCAGGTTCTCCGCTGATCTTGCCAGCGCGCGTTCCGGGGCTGATCCGGCTTCCGGGGCGCAGGACGTCCCGGTCGCGGATACTAAGACCGGCAGACGCGTCGCCGCGGCGCTCACCGAGACGTTGCGCCTCGAAAAGCCGCCGCGCTGCGATGACCACCTTGAACTGGACCTCGGCATTGATTCGCTCGGCCGGGTAGAACTCATTGCCGCGATAGAAAAGAGCATGAATATCACGATCGCCGGCGAAGATATGGCGGATGTCTTTACCGTGCGCGAATTGATCGCGCGATTGGAGATCCTGGCGGCGCGTCCCCGGCAAGGATCGGTCGTCCGGGCAGCGGGGGAGGCGTCCCCCTGGAAGGCTATTCTGCAGGATGAGCCGCCGGCACTCATCAAGGATCGGATAGAGCTTACGCCGGGGTTTATCAGCGTTATCTTTACCTATGCCTGGTGGGTCGTTCTCAGAGGTATTTTCGGCCTCTTTTTTAGGTTAAGGGTTACCGGGAAAGAAAATATTCCCGCGCAGGGGCCGTATATTCTCTGCCCGAACCATACGAGCTGGCTTGATGCTTTTATTGTTGCGGCGAGCGTTCCGCCCGCGTGCGCGCTTCAACTTTTTTTCCTCGGCTATAAAGTTTATTTTTTCCAGCCGGTTATCAGGAATATGATACGCCTGATGCGCGTGGTGCCGATCGATCCGGCAGTCGAGCTTATGAATGCGCTGCGGGCCTCGGCTTTTATCGTAAGGAATAAGAGATCGCTCTGCATATTTCCCGAAGGGCAGCGTTCGATCGACGGGGACGTCGTTGATTTTAAAAAAGGGGTCGGGATACTGGCCAAAGAGCTCGAGATTGACCTGATACCGGTCTATCTGGAAGGGGCTTTCGAGGCGTGGCCGCGCAATCAACTTTTTCCGAAAATACATCCGCTCACGGTCACCTTCGGCAAGCCGCAGAAGAGTCGGGACCTGATCCGGCGGGGGATCGCGGCAGGGAAGAAGGATGACTATGAGGCGATCGTCTGCCAGCTCAAAGAGGAAGTGCTGAAATTAAAAAAGTCATGAGCATGAAAAAGAAATATATAGTTCTGGTAGGGTGCGTGG
>JBAWYO010000139.1:0-4999 GCA_037143495.1 Candidatus Omnitrophota bacterium
GCTCGACCCCATAATCCATCAGCGCGTTATACCACCGGCAGGGTGCGTCACGGTCAAGCGTACGCTCCACGAGCGGCATGATCTCGTCGTCAGTAACTCCCTCTTTATCCTTAAAAAATTCATGGATAAAAACACTGCGGATGTTCGTCTCGATAAAAACAACGGGGCGGTTAAAAGCGAACGCGCAGATCGACCGCGCGGTCGCGGGACCTATACCGGGAAGCTCCTGAAGAAGGAGAGGATCGTCCGGTATCTTCCCCGCGAAACGTTCGAGCACCATGCCCGCCATCCGTTTAAGCGAAAGCGCGCGCCGGTTATACCCGAGCCCCTGCCACGCGCCGAGAATGTCCGCATCGCTTGAGCCCGCCAGGACTTTCAACGACGGGAACCGCTTAATGAAAAGCGGGTATTTAACACAGACCCGGTCCACCTGCGTCTGCTGGAGCATGATCTCGGATACAACGATACGATAAGGGTCGTTGGTCCTACGCCAGGGAAGATCGCGTCCGCGCTCGTTATAGAGCCGGTATATTGCCGCCCGGAAACGGGCGATGCGGGATGATGGTATGATATGTGCTGTGCTCACGGTAGGAAGTTTTGCCAAGGGGGTCTAGGGCTGTGCCGCCCGGTACATGACGACATTCACCTTTTCAAGTGTTACGAGGCCTTCTTTAACCATATCGTCAAGCAACGGCAGGAAGGCGCTGATCTTCTCTTCGCTGTCAACGATCTCAATAATAACGGGCAAATCCTCCGACAATCTCAGCAACTTCGCCGTATGCAGATGGCTCTTGCAGCCGAACCCCATACATCCTTTTATCGCGGTCGCGCCCGCCAGAGCATTTCTCCGCGCGAGCAACACGATCTCCTCATAGAGCGGCTTACCCTTCCACGTATCGGCCTCGCCGATGAAGATCCTCAACAGCTTGCCATCAGCCGGTATTTTCATAGTGGCCTCCTTGCATATTAAAGAATATCGCCGAGAAAAACGCCGATCCTGAAGAGAATGAATCCCACGACAACGCTGAGAAGAATATTCACGAAAGCTTTGAGCGTCTCCCCTCCCCTGATAAGGTTCGACGTCTCCAGCATAAATGTGGAAAATGTTGTAAAAGCACCGCAAAATCCCGCCATCAGCAACAGCCGCATATGAGGACTCAATAAAAACTTATTCTCCGCGAGAGCGGCGAAAATTCCGACCATAAAGCATCCCAGAAGATTGACCGCGAGCGTACCATACGGGAACCCGGTTCCCGCGACAGCGTAGATAACACCCGAGAGGAGATAGCGGGCAACCGTCCCGGCGATGCCTCCCGCGATCAGATACGCGAACTTCATCACTTGTCCCTCCCCTGGCTGAAATTCCAGAGGCGTGCGAACTCATCTTTATAACGGTCAATAACCTGCGGATCGCTCACAAAGATGACATTCTCGTTGTTAAAACGCTCGGCGCTGTACGTCCAGTTGTATGAACCGGTCACCAGCAACTTCCCGTCAAAAAGAGCGAATTTATTATGCATAATGCCGCGGTCCCTGCCGTGGGCCAGCCGCACATTAAACCCTTCGCCCTGAAGGATGCGGGCGAGCGAATGAGCGTCCTTAGCTTCTTCGGCATCGGTAATGATCCTGATCGTGACGCCGCGCTCGCGCGCGCCCTCGAGTGAGCGCCTGATCTCGCGCGAAGTTATGTTGAAAACCGCGAGATCGATTGACGAGGCCGTATTGTCGATCGCCCGCAGGATATGCTCCCGGATGCCGCCGTCTGGGGAGAAATATACTTCACTGGGATAGCGCGCGCTCTGCCGTGGGGAACGATCGCAGCCCGAAAGCGCCAGCACCAGCAGGACAACAACCGCGATACCACGCGATACCTTTAATCTCATGCATAACTCCTGACAAAAATGAGCGCGGAAAACATCTTCATGCGCAGCGTTTTCCGTCCAAAAGAGATCTCCAGTATCATCCGCGGATCTCGATCGATTCAACAAAGAACTCGCGGCCGTGCTCTATGTCGAGATCGTTCCCCGCGCAGGAAGAACAGGTAAAAACAGGGCGCGCGCTCGTAAACGTATGGCCGCACGCGCGGCAGGTGACGGGAAACTCCAGCGTCTTCACCGCAAGCTTCACACCCGTGATCTTCGCCGCGTCGGCGGCCGCCGAGAAGGCGTTACAGAGACTCTCCGGCGTTACGTGTCCGAGCGGACTTAAACGCACATTGACAACGACCTTACCGCCGTTCTTAAAACGTTTCTCCCGCCGCAGCGCGGCGATGATTTCATGGGCGAATGTTATGTCGTGCATCGCGATACTCCTCTTGGTCACATTATAGACAAAAGACCGGCCCCCTGCAAGAAGTACCCGCAGGAGGCCGGGATAGCGCTATCCGCTGCTACCGATACCTCTATTTCTTGTCCTTATTCATGGTGAAGACTTCCTTGAGTTTCTCCAGATCGAGGCCGCTCTCCTTGATAAATTGCTGGATATTCGCCCCACCTTCGGCGTCAAGATTCAAACCGAAGAACTTCTGCGCGTTGGCGCCGCTCATGATCCATTTCACATCGGCTTTCTGGATCGCCTGCGCGAGTGCGCCAAACTTCGCGATCATGATCTCCTTCTGCGTATCAAGGACCTTGACGTTGATCGCGACATCATTGAACTGCTTTAATGCCTCGGCAAGCTTAAGCGTACCGGCGGCGTCGGCCTCTTTCTTGACCCGTATAATATCAGCCTCGGCCTTACCGACGTTCTGGATCTGGTTCGCCTGCCCTTCAGCTTCGATCGTGAACTTGAGCTTCTGCCCCATCGCGAGCTGCTCCATCTTCTGCTTTTCGATCTCGGCCTGCCCTACCTGCAGCTTGCGCATCGCTTCGACCTTATGAATATTGGCTTCAACTTCTTTCGTCGCGATCTCCTGGTTCTTGAACTGTTCGGCCATACCTATCTGCCGGTCTTTTTCGATCTGGCGCGTACGGTAGATCTCCTCGGCCTCGGCCTTGGCGAGCTCAGCTTCTTTTGTGGTGGTCGCGACCCTGATGTCGGCATCGCGCCTGATCTCGGAGGCGACTTTGCGTTCGATATCGGCGATGATCGTCGACCCCGGAGCGTCCTTGATATCTTTAAGCTCAAGATCGACGAGTTTGATACCCCATTTCGGGAATACCTGTTCAACCTCTTTGGTGATCGCCAGATCGAGGAGTTGGCGATTCATATAGATATCGAGGATCGTCTGCTTCGTCGTAACGGTCCTGCCGACGCTCTCCATGATCGCGCGCAGATCCTCCGAGAGTTTCAGAAAATCAAATCCGAGCTCCCGCGACGTGTCGGTCAGGATCAGGCGCTCGACCGCCAGGTCTATATTGTCGATATTAATAAAACACATAATATCGCAGACGAACTTCGCCATCTGGTTATCATTCAGTTTGATGTCATTAACGGGGATGGCAAGATTACAGAGCGGGAGCTTATGGGTTTTGGTAATAAAAGGAACGACCCAGTACGCGCTCTTTCCCAGACGGGCGGAGAATACCATCTTCGTGTTGCGCAGGATCCTGATATGAGTCTCATTAACCGGCACGATCTTGTAGAACCCGAACATGCCACCCAGAATATGCCGCAGCAGGTAGCCGATCACCAGTGCCGCCGCCGATGCAACCGAGATCAACGCGATATTCATTTTCTCTTCCCCCTTTTTATAAAAACACGCTCACATCCTGCCTATCTGAGTTGATTATACGTTCGGGGGAACTTTTTTGCAAGCTTATTGGCAATTGTTTTACTGCAAAATATAAAGGCCTCCGCGGCGACTAGCGCCTCAGAGGCCTTTATTATGTGAATTCGATCTTTTTATTGTCGCGGAGCCGTTGCGGCCGCCTGATATCCTTTGCTGTAACCGGCCTCAAAACCTTTCTGGTAACCCGCGTTATAACCCTGCTGGTAGAGGTCCTGCGCGGTCGGCTGAGCCGGCATCGACTGGACCTGCTGGACCGGGACGTACTGAACCTGCTGGACCGGCACGACCTGGACCGGTTCCGCCTGTACATACTGGACCTGCTGGGGCGCCGGCTGCGCCTGCGGAGCGCTCGTCTGGCTTCCGGAAAGAGCTCCCATGATCGCGTTGCCGGCGATGTTCGTGCCCGCGCCGATCAGCGCGCCCTTGCCTGCCTTGCCACCCGAAGCACCGGCAGCTATCGCTCCCACACCCGCGCCGAGAATACCCTGTTTTAAGACGCTCTGCGCCTGATCATCGGCGAAGACCGGCGCCGTAAAACCGGCGCAAAGCACCATGATGAGAACTAATGACATCACCTTCATACGCACCCTCCCTGTTAGCGACCTCATCGCCTACTCCTTATCCTTCTCTTTTCCCCTTTTATCTTTATGCTGCTCCATCTTCTCATCCATCCGCGCCATAAACTTCTTGAACTGCTCCGGCGTCAAGACCTTCCTGACTTCAAGGATGCCGGCCAAGCGCTGATCGGCCATCTGTCCTTGCAACTGCTTTATCTCATTGTGGATCTGGTTTACCTTTCCCATATCGATCGGTTCTTTTTCGAGCTCCTGCCGGAAAACCCCTCTCTTCTCTTTCATTCCGGCGAACATCGCCTTCATGCCTTCCTTCTGGCGCTCGCGGTTCTCCTGAAGCGCCGTCCGCTGCGCATCGGTCAGGTTCAGGTCCTTGAACATCTCCTGCCGTTTCACTTCCATCTTCTTACCGTCTTTGGGGCATTGCCCGGTCGCGCAACCGGCATCCCCCGCATACGCCGCCGATACCAGGAACAGTGCCGCGACGACACCGATAACCGTCATCGATCCGAACTTATGTAACTTCATATCTGCCTCCTTTTTTTTAAAACCTTTCCCTGCTACAGAAAATATTTCTCTACCGATGTTCCGAACCCCGTCTCAGTACTGCCCGACAGGCTATCCGGGGTCATTTCCGCAAGATAATCGCCGCGCTCAACGTACTCGGCGCCGCCTTCCCGCTGCGGTACCCAGCGAC
>JBAWYO010000140.1:0-4968 GCA_037143495.1 Candidatus Omnitrophota bacterium
TTCCGGAACTGGTCGGACAATACGTACTGCCAGGTCGAATACATCCTCGTAGCGTCATGAGAGAATATCGGGTGCAACGGCAGGAACGCGACGCAGGTATCCCCGCGAGTGTATTTGATCAGCCCGGCGATCACCTCTTTATCCCTGGCGAATCCGTTCTCCCGCTGAGCTATGGTGAAGATCAGGGGGGGGCCTATCAACAGGGCAAAGACCGTCGCCAGCGCCAGCGTCTTCTTGAAGAACGCGCCGACAGTATCGGCTATCACAAAAAATATTCCGCCGCTGGCAACGACCGAGCAGAGAACTAACCAGAATTGCAGATAGTATCCTCCCGCCGGATACATGCACCCGGTAAAAGAGCTTGCGCTGCTGAGCAAAAAAGCGATAAGAAAGACAAGGGAAGAAGCCTCGCCGCCGCTACGAACCCGCCGATATAATCGCCAGGCTCCCCATCCTCCGACGAGCAGAACGCCGAGCGGAAATAACACGGCTATCACGACCCGCTCCCTGTTCGACAAAATGACCCACTCCACGAAATCTTTAACGATATGGTTCCGGACCAGGTACACCGACAGCGGCAGGAAACCGATACCCAGCCCCGCAGCGTACGCCAGCAACCCGCGACATAAAGCGCCCCGGCGTTTATAGATACAGAGCACGATCAGCGGGAGCAGCACCATGCCGTACTGCTTGAATATAAATGACATCGCCAGGGCAAAAAATACGCCGGCACTGAAAACGACCAGCGACCCTCCCCGGGGTATCGAGAGCGACACATATATCCCGGTCAAAAGGCATAAGGTCATGAAGATATCGGGCCTGAGCAGAAAAAATTCAGCGCCGATACTAACGCTGAAGATCATCAGCAGGTAGGTGGGCAGGTGCGCATCCTGACGCCATACTTTTCTGGCGATCCTCCATCCAACCAGAACGCTCAGCGCTGAAACCCCCAGAGAAAAGAAACGGCTTATGTCGAGAATGCCGGCGGAAGGTTTCGCCATCTTCAGGAGCGGCGCCAGCAGCGCCCAGAGCAGCGGCGAATGGTGCTGCCAGAAATCCCGGAACGGAACGAGCCCCTGCCCCACGAGCCACGCGCAGTGCAGATGTTCAACTTCGTCGGTGTTCAAGCTGGCTATCCGCACGAATATCACCAGAAGCAACGCCTGGATAACCAGCGGCGGAATGATCAGGAGGGAGGGCTTCTTCTTAAACGAATAATAGGTCCATCCGCAACACCCCAAAAAGAGAGCTATGAAGATAAGCAGATTCGCAGAGTAGGTGAAGGTAAAAAGTAGATCGACCATCAATCCCTTCCGGCGCGCGTCGTGCGCCCGCAGAACATTACCGCGTTCGCACCAGGACCCGCCGCAGATTTTTCATTGTACAATGAATTTACCTGATTGGAAAGTCATTTGTCGCACGCAGGTGGCGCTCTCACTTCACTGCCCCCTGCCCACGTTTCCACGACGTCCGCAGCATGCTGAGGATCCCGACACCAAAACCGCTTATGATCCCGCAAAACATGACGACATTATCAAGAAAAGTTATCCCTGCTGAACAAAGGCCGAAAAGAAACCCTCTCTCCGTGAAGAAGAATTTCAGGAGAGGGATATTCAGCGAAAACCATCCTGCGGCCAGCACGAACGCCACCGCCGCCGCGGCATGAAGAAAAAAACTCAGAAAACCGATCATCATGGTTGCCGGAGCGGCAGCGACGCTCATGATTTGCCACCGGGGCGCATGCGCAAAACCTGTCTTATTCTTCCAGAGCTGCTTCCAGCCTTCGCCAAGAACGATAACCTTTGCCCAGGAGAACGAGATCAGGAAATCATTTTTGACGAATGACATGAACGTGTATTTTTTCAGGTGGACCACTTCGAGATCCCTGAGAAATCGTATCTCTTTGCCTTCCAGGATCATTTTCATCCCGAAAATCGTATCCTGGCCGCGCGCGGGAACAAAATCAAGATTGACTATCGCTTCTTTACGCATCGCGCATATCGATCCATACAAGAAATTTATCTTTTCGGGGAGCTTTCCGAAAATATAGTTCATATAGAGATTCTTGTACCGGCTGAAAAAGTGGGGATAGGGATATTCTTTGGCAAGACGTCCCGTGAGAGCGGAAACTTCCGGATGGCGTTCCGCATACGAAAAAATCTTCCCCAGAGAGTCTTCCCGGATGACCACATCCGAATCGATATTAACGATGATCTGCGCTCTGGCCGCCCGCAAACCGATCTCCTTGGCGTAAAACCTCCCGCGATGTTCCCCCAATCGGATCACCGTATCGGCATAGGCGGCGGCGATCGTTTCGGTCATATCACGACTGGCATCATCAACCACGATCAGCTCGTAATCTTTATACGCGGACGCCTTCACCGCGGCAAGACATTGCTTGAGCGTGCTCTGGCTATTGTAGACGCGGACCACCACCGACATTGACGGGACCTTCCCGGCGCCGGTATCCTCACCCGGCTTATCGCTCATGCGGCTGGTAAGGTTCATGCTCTATCCTTCCGGATATAATACTGCCCCCACCCTATCTCTTTCAGCACATACGTACTCTCCAGCAAAGCGCTCATAGCCTGCATATCATCCTCGGAAATGAACTCTTTCGAGAAAAGATCCGTCAGGATGGGCTGGTTATTCTGGTACGCTATGACGACCGCGGGCGGATGTTCAAAGAACGCACGGGCGACAGGAGCACTTTTGATATCGTCGCGAAGATTTTGATACCAATCAGATCGCGCATACTGCCACGGCGAGTAAACCCTCGTCACATCATGACAGAATATCGGGTGGCCCGGCAGCAACGCAAAACAGGAGTCTCCCCGGCTGTAGGCGATCAACCGGTCGATCGCCGCTTTATCACACGCGAAGCCATTGTGGCGATGCCCATAGGCAAAGATCGCGGAAGGCGTTATGAGCAGGCTGAAGACCGCCCCGATCGCCAGTGACTTCTTGAAAACCGGAGTGACGGCATCGGCCATACGGGCGAATATCCCGCCGCTGGCGGCGATCGCGCAGAGAACGAACCAGAGCTGCAGATAATATCCTCCGGCCGGAAAGATGCTTCCCGTGAAGGAGCTCGCGGTGCTGAGGAAAAAAACGATCAGGAATATCAGGGCCGTTGCCTGCCCGGTCCGGCGGAAAGTCCGGTAAAGCAGCCAGAGCCCCCACCCTCCCACGAGCAGAAAGCCCAAAGGAAACAACAAATTTACCACGATCCTCTCTTTATTCGAAACAAATACCCACGCGATAAACTCTTTGGCAATATGATTCTTTGCCAGATATCCCGCGAGCGGGACGGCGCCGATACCCAATCCCGCGCCATACGCCAACAGCCCCCTGCAGAGAGCCCCGCGGCGCTTATAGATAAGCAGCACAATCGGAGGAAGCAGCGCCATGCAATACTGTTTACAGATGAATGACGCCGCGAACGCGAAAAACATCCCGGCGATGAACGCGGGAAGGGACCCTTTTTCAGAGATAAAAAGCGCCACATAGATCCCCATAAGCAGGAACAAGGTCATGAAGATATCGGGCCTGAGCACAAAAAATTCAGCGCTGCCCCCGGCGCTGAATATCATCAGCAAATACGTGGGCAAATGCGCTTCCTGCCGCCATACCTTTCTGGCAATCAGCCACCCGATCACCACGCTCACCGCGGAAACGGCCAGGGACCCACAGCGGCTGACCTCAAGAATACCGGCCGATGGCGCCATTATTTTCATAAGCGGCGCCAGGAAGACCCATAAGAACGGAGAATGATGCTGCCAGAAATCCCTGAACGGCAACATCCCCTGCCCCACGAGCCATGCGCAATGCAAGTGCTCGACTTCGTCGGGGTTTAAGCTGGCCAACCGCATAAATACCGTGAAGAGCGCCATTTGAACGACCAAAAGAGGGATGATCAAAAGGGAGGAGTTCTTTTTATAACAATAGTAGGCCCATCCGCTGCACCCCAGGAGAAGAGCGGTGAATATGAATACATTCGATAGAATATTGAACATAAAGACTACGTCTACCATGCACTCCTTCGCCCTATCGCTTCGACGATTTCAGATCGTACAGAAATAAAGAAGCGTTATAACAGGTACGCTCGCCGATCCTGGTGCCGCCTTCATTAAGATAGTTCAAAAATGTCCGTTCAGTGGCGGGCGGCAGTTGGGCAAAAAGAACCCAGGTTCTGCCGGCGCCTGCAAGAGAACCTTGCGGTGCGTCAGAAGGTTCCTCCAGGGGAGAAACCTTATTCCATCCGCCAACCTTCAGATATCTGTTCCGGGACGGTTCGAAGATCATGACCGGTACGCCGGTGCGACCCGTATAATCGCTCTCCAGGAGGACGCCGGCGACGCGCGGGAGCGATCGCATCTTAAAATACCGCGCATAATACGAGAACCCGTATTGGGCGTCATTGTTGATATAGATCAGGTCGCCATCCCGCTGGTGCTCCTTCAGATAGCGCATCAACGGCCGCATTTCAGCCGTCGAGCGCGGCGTAACCGTATGCCGCAGCGTCATCGCCAGGGGCCTCCCCCAGACCGCGATAAGAAGTATGCCCGCGACAAGAGGGCCGACCTTCCCGGCCTTTATGAGACGCTCAAATCCCGCCGCGATCCCGACCAGGAGCGCGGGCACCAGAAAGATCAGGAACCTTCCGCTGAACGGATACCGGCGCACCGCCGCCGCCAGGAGCGTCAAAAGAAGCGGCGCTACCAGCTGCAGGCATATTCTTTTATTTTTCCGGTAGAGCGCCGCGACGCCGATCATAAAGAAAAACGCGGCCAACGCGCCCAGCGAAAGATCGACCGGATCATTGAAGACCGATAAAAAACGCGCAATCCACTCTTGCGCGCCGACCAGCGAAAAAGGACTTGGCAAAAAATTTTCCAAATGCGGATAGAAAAGTATCGGATTAAGGAAAAAAGCGCGGTAATAGACGAGCCAGAAGAATGCAAAGCC
>JBAWYO010000141.1:0-4964 GCA_037143495.1 Candidatus Omnitrophota bacterium
ACGCTGCCCGCCGGACGCTCTTCACGGGCGGTGATATTTTTCAGGACCCCCCGCCAGACGCGTTCAGGTGGGACCGTTTTTATTACCGCATCAAACGGCTCGACCGCCGCCGCGCGCGCCGCTCGGGCATACTCGGTACAATCGTAACAACCGCCGATATGCGCCTCAAGGCGGGAACGCTCTCGCTCATGTATCTCGCTATCGAGAAAATCGGTAATGATCAGCTCCCGCGCCTTTTTACAGTTCATGAGCCACCAGCTCTTTCCCCATTTCCAGCAACCGCTCTCTACCTCTCTTGAGCCGCGTGCGAACGGTATTAATGCTGATCTGGAGCGTATCGGCTATCTCCTGATAACTTAATCCCTCAATATTTCTTAAGACAATGCATGATCGTTGGTCAGGATTAAGGCTCTGCAAAAGCCCACTAACCAGCTCCTTATCGATCGCGTTCCCCGGGATGCCGCCGGCGCCATCGGGAGCGACAACAGCGTCTTCCTTATATTCATCCCGCTTATCCCGCTCGCGCCCCAGCTTTTTCGCCCGGTTGAGCGCGCTATTGACCGCGATCCGGTAGATCCAGGTTTTTACCGATGACTGGAAGCGGAATTCTTTGAGATTGCGGTGGATATTCACAAAGACCTCCTGCGTCACCTCTTCGGCCTCCTGCCGGTTATTAAGGACGCGATACGCGACATTATAGACAAAGCCGCAGGTCGACCGGTACAAAGCCTCAAATGAGGCGAGATCGCCTTCTGCCGCTTTCGATACGATATCTTCTGGTATATCCTGCATAAGCGCTCTCTGCATCTTAGACAACGGTGCCCAACAAAAAGTTCCCTGCCGATTAATTTTTTTCGGTCCGGGAGCGATCACTGCACAGCTCAGATCCTGAACGCGGCGTTCAAAACATCATGCCTGCCGACAACGCCGACCAGCTTGTCCCCATCATAGACCGGCACCGTATGTATGCCCTTACGATGGATCAGCGCCAGCAATTTCCCGAACCGGTCGTTAATGCTGACGCTGATAACCTCTTTCTTCATGAGCGCCGTGACCGGCAGGCGGGCGATGCGCGCAAGTTCCGCGGCGCGCCGCCCCGGCTGCGAAAGCGTTTTCTCGAGATACCGAAGCAGGTCGGTGGTCGTAAAAACACCAAGGATCTTGTTCTTATTGGTTTTACTTATGACGAGGATACCGTTGATGCGGAATCGCAGCAGGATATGGGCCGCCTGCCCCACCATCGCGTCTTTATGGATGCTGACAATATCTTCCGACATAATATTCCCGATCGAAATGATTGCCATACAACCTCCTCTGCTCGGGGTTCACCTGCTCGGCAAGCCGAAGGGATTCTGCTGCGGTTGTTGCGTAGCGTATGGATTGGTCTGCTGTGACCCCTGCGTCGTACCTGCTGCGGGGGTTGTTGCCTGGTCAGAAAAAAGTGACATCCCTGCGGCCGGCGTCGTTGCCTGCGTCGATCCCGTCGTCGTACTCGTCGTATCGGTGGAACCGGATGAAATACCTTGCCCCTCAAAGGCATACCATCCTTTGTTCTTCAATGCCGAATACCACCCCTTTTCGCCGGATGCCTCACCGGCGAAGGAGGGCTCTCCCGCCATAAGTGGGAATACCGCGGCGCAGACAATGATCACTTTCAAGAATCTAATAGCCATGACTACAATGTACCATACGGCGTTCTTCCCGACAAGAGGAAAGAGCCGGTATCTACAGGATCTTCCTGCCGCGTCTTTGAGCGCTTACGCGACCCCGGCATGCTGCCGGCCTTACTGAACATCATCTGCCGTGTTACAGGAACCGGCCCGGCTGCGTTCGGGGCCCGGACCAGGACCTGAAAATACGGATCTTTTTTTGTGGGACCGCTGTAGATATCTGACACGAGCAGAAAAACAACCCGCTGAAATCCCTTGACGAGGGTACAGCGCCCTTCCGCTGATTTCCGTTCGGGCGCCAGCTCCGCGACCAGGGTATCGGCAACGATCATTTCGCAGGTATTGCGCCCGTGCCAGAGCGTAAACACATATACACCGGGATCCTTGACCTCCAAATAAAAAGAAAGCCGGGCGACATACGGGAACGTGTACTCAGCGCCGGGTTTAACCTCCTCGAGAGCGTACACACGTTCGGGCGCCAGAAACGCATCCGGGGATTCTTTTCTTAACTGCCAGAAATTAGCGCCGGTTTCGGGCGAACGGCAGGCGAACGAGCGCAACCATGCCATGGTAATGACCGGCTCGAGATCGGCGATCCCGTCGATCGAATCAGCCTTAAATACCTCGAGCAACGCTCCGCCGGGCTCATACACGTCCTCACGCCGCTTCTTTTCGTGACCTTGGGACGCAGGCGCCGCCCGGTCCCGGTCCTGGGCACAAGACGCTGCCACCAGCAATAAAAGAAGCGCCTGGATAAACGTATATAGTTTGACAACATTTTTGCTCTTGTGCTTCATGCTTTTAATCATAACAAAACAGCTCAGCGAAATACAGCAAAAAAGTGCCCGCCGGAGTACTGGCGGGCACTGGAAAAATAACTGCGACCCCTCTCTTATTTTCCGTAGAGAACTTTCAGCTGATCTACCGTCGGATTCTCGTAGTACTCGCCCTGCGGCCCGATATAGCCGTTATTATATTTGATAAGCGTTACCGGCGTGTACGAGCCGCTTCTGTTGGGGACATTGATAACAATACTCTCCCCGCCAGCGGCCTGCGCTTGAACTACCGGGCTGACCGGCGCGACCGGCACTACCGGCGTCGCATAGACCGGTGTCGCCGGCGTAACGGGAGTCGCGATAACCGGGGGGTTCACCACGACATAGCCGGCGGGACATGTCCGATAGTAGTAACCGCCGTAATAGTAATACGGGGCACGCTCAACGTACACGACCCTTCGCTCAGATGGCAATGACTCGACGATCGCGCCGATCGTCAGCGCGGCGACCGCGATATCAAACCCCATCCATCCGGACCGGTACCACCTGCCTCCTCTATAATGGTAACGCCCCTCATGACGGGATTCGCCCCAGCCGCCCCGGCCTCCCCGGTCTTCATGGCCGCCCCGTGCGCCGCGATCTCCGCGGCCGCCATCCCACGCGAACGCGCTCTGACCGGCTACGAGCGAAAGACATACAAAGACCGCCATAACCCCTGCCGCTTTCTTCATCATCAGCTTCTGCATGATAAACCTCCCTGGTTTATACCCCTTTTGCCTCTTTCACCTTCTTAGACAACCATGGAGGCTAAAAAGTTCCTGGAATAAAAAAATCGTGCTTAATGGCGAATACCGCACTGTGCACCGCTACCATGCTTCTTATTATATTCCTGATGATATTCTTCCGCCGTATAAAATTTTTTGGCCGGCACGATCTCAGTAACGATCGGCGCCGAAAATGTCTTAGACCGCGCCAGCCTTTCTTTTGCCTCTTTCGCGGCCTTCTCCTGCGCAGCGGTATAACAGAAAACAACCGAACGGTACTGGCTACCGCGATCGAGGCCCTGACGATCAACCGTTGTCGGATCATGCAGCTTCCAGAAAGCGTCAAGCAGCTGACCGTAGGAGATCACGGAAGGATCATACTCCACAAGAACCGTCTCCGCATGTCCGGTTCTCCCCGTGCAAACAACCTCATAGGTGGGGTTCTTCTTCGTACCGCCCATATAACCGACCGTTGTTCTCTTGACGCCCGGAAGACGGTCGAATTCAGATTGAGTGCCCCAGAAACAACCCGCGGCGAACGCAGCCTTTTCGGTATGTATAAAGAGCGGAAGGTACGCTCCATACCCCGCTTTTGCAAGATCATGAACGGGAATAAACCGCAACGAAGCGGAATTAATACAATATCGCGCTCCCGACGGTTTCGGCCCGTCGCTAAAAACGTGCCCCAGGTGAAGATCGCCCGCCGCGCTGCGGACCTCGGTTCTCTCGGCCCCCAAGCTGGTATCCGGCTTTTCCTGTATATTCTCTTTTTTAAGGGGCCGTGTAAAACTCGGCCACCCGGTCCCGGAATCGAACTTATCCGTCGAGCTAAAGAGCGGCTCTCCGGTCGCGGCGTTCACATAGATCCCCGGCTGGTGATTATTCCAATATGCATTCTTAAAAGGCGGCTCCGTGGCGTTTTCGCACATGACCGCATATTCTTCACCAGAAAGCTTCGTCTTCAACTCATTTTTATCTGCCATAGACTTATTCACCCCTTCCGCTGACAACGTTGCGCACAGTACCATAGCCGCACCGGTGACCATAATCATTTTTACGAGTCTCATTGTTTCGCCCTTATTGTTTAGACGATAGTCCGGTAGGAAAGTTTTCAACCTGCGCATCATACATCGCCTGATACTCGTTCTTTCGCTCGCCTTCGAGAAGAATCCACTGCCCGTTGGTCCGCTGCAGATATTTAACTTCACCGGTGACGCGGTTGACAAGAATGCTCATCTCGTTCGCGCGCAGATGAACTTTTTTGCAGACAAGAGCGTCAACAACATTGACCGCATGCGCGGGGGCGGCCAGCGCCAGGGACATTATAAGTATCACGGCAACTCTTCTCATCGCTTCTCCCCGTTGACATTCAGCGTTCTCCTGCTGCCATCCGCATATTCGACGATGACACTCTTGGGCTCAACGCAGGCGGAAACGCGGAAAACTTTATCTCTTTTAAGGAGCGCTTCAAGGTACCCGGCGTTTACTCTTTTATAGCCAATGACATCTGCCGCGTCGAGCGGATTAAAGAGAATATTCTTGATCGCAGCGCGTGCCTTTTCTTTTTTCAGGAAACCCGTCAAAAGCTTTCCATACCGGTAGGTCGCGACCATCTGTCCGAACGATTCGTGAAACGGCCCCGCGAGAATGTCCCGCCCGGTCAAGAGCCCCTCGGAGGGGTGAAGTCCGCACCGCAGAACGGTGATCTTTCCTTTTTCGAGCAGATCGACTACTCCCGCACACCGCCGGATGGC
>JBAWYO010000142.1:0-4917 GCA_037143495.1 Candidatus Omnitrophota bacterium
AACCATGATAAAACGTTTCTTTCTTCCGGCAAATTTCTTGTCATTAAAAAGTTTCTGAACGTCGGACCACTGCGCCGCTTCTGACGCCCCCAGAACTTCGCCGCGGATAACGCGGTCGGCAAGGCGCTCGAATATCCTGGTGACTCGGTCGATCTCGGCTCTTACCGCATCTTCGTTGGCATCCCGCCCCGCAAGCTCCCTGACCGCCGATTCTATCTCGAACTTCAAAAAATATTTGATCGTTGTCATGTCCAGACGATGCGCTTTCTGGATCTTTACCGCTTGCTCAGCGATATTACTTCCGGTGAGCTCATATTTGACCGCGCTGAACCTGTTATTATCATCGGTGCCGGCGCTCTGAACTCCAATGCCGACGCTCCTTTCAGCGCCCTCGACCACCGGAGCGTTCAAGTCATACCACGATTCCATCGACATCTGGACATCTTTAAACTGCGGAGTCGTGTGGGTAACGTTGCCAATCTCTTTCTGCGCCTGGTTACGTGCAGTGATCATGCCGTTTTTTAAGAGATAAAATGACGGCTGCGCGGCCGGTTCTCCGGAATTAAGCCAGCGCCATTTCTTATAGAGAAGCGCCTTCTCTTCTTCGGTCAGTTTTTCATCACGCAACAATTTATCGCGGGCAACCATCGTTTTGGCCTCTTCCAGGTCAGGCGCGTCAGCCGCGGTGATCGCTGCTCCTGATCTCAACCTGGTGGCCAGATCTCTCCCGGCCTCAGGACTCGTAAAATGAAACGCCAGATTAGGACAGAAGATCATCTCTTCGACCGCCTTCCCCTGTCCTTCATAGATCGCCCGCACCAGCTGTTCCGAATACCCCTTCACTTTGATGATCTGCACGCCATGCCGGTCATACCAGGCAAACCCTTCATCGTCCCTGCCGCGATATTCGACCGCGATCATCGACCAGAGCTGGTTCGCGAAACTGGTACCGCCGCCGACGGTCCTGATGACACCGCAGGAACCCGTTATTTGCTTGAGCCCCGCGCCGCTAATGACTGCGGAGCGGTTTTCTATCTCTGCGCCCATCCCGCTGGCCGCTGCCCTATCGACAAACACGACGCCCGCCCATCGCGCTTGAAATTGAGCGACTGATTCCTCTTCGAGTTTTCCGTTATTGCGATAGCTCACCATACCGCCATCGCAGCTCTCTACTTCAACGAAGTGATTCGGTTCTCTATCCCCCGCTTCGTTCTTAACGAAAACGATCGGCTTCGAAGCGCCGGGCTTGTCCGTCAACGCCTTTAATAACGCGATGCCCTGCTCGGGAGCCGCCTGATAGCCGGTCATCTCGCCGACCGCGCAGATCGACGCGCCGGTATGGAAGAGCCTGCCCTGCGCGTCGGTTTTGATCTCGCCATTATTCCCGGCAAGGTCAACGGCGGTCATTAAGAGAGATGTCAGATCAAGCGATATAAAGGAAGGAAGCGAATAGGTCTCCTGCAAAATGGATGCAAGCTGATCCGGACGAAACGCGGCGTTCGCGAGAGCCTGGGGAGCGCAGGCGCGGCTGAACTGGCCCATAAATTGGCCGAACGAAGCGGCAACGCGGCCGGCAAGGGCATCATCGCCGGAGAGCGCCCGGACAAATACCGGAAGCCACATATCGGGACTTCCCCTGAGCCCCTGCATGCTCGTAACGAAGAGTCGGGCGATCTTATTGACACGGACTTCCATCGTCGCGTCGCGCCCGTCGGAAGCGGCCCACGCGTCATACGCGGTAGTAAACGCCTCTACCGCACCCTGCGACAGCGAAGCCGCGTTACCGGCGGCTGTACCGGTCTGCGCGCTAGTGGCGGCAAGAGCCTCCACATACTGCGCTTCGCTGAGTACCTGAATACCGACATCTTCCTTAACCGCCTGTGCCCTGCCGGTGACCCTAACATCCTGCGGAGCGCCATTCTGCGCGTTATAGAGCCTGATATAATGAATCTGCCCGTTGACGGTGACCGGAATATAGAAGCGACCGGCAGCGTCGAGCGCAATCCCTTCCATATCGAATGTCGCCGACCCGATCGCCTCACGCAACCGGGTACTGGCCGCGGTCTGGCCACACTGGTCCAGCCATGCCCGGCGTTCAGTATCGATCGCCTCGGTAACTTCCGCGGTCGTGGAGGCGGGATGTTCCTGTCGATACCGGTACGCCGCAGCCGCGAGCGAAACCACCGCCGCCTCGATCGTAAAATCGATAAGCGCCGCCGACGAAGCGAGCGGATCGGCGGCAAGCAATGATGTCGGTGCGAGATGGTTGCTGTCAGCGCCGCTGACCGGAGCGCGAGAGGTTTCATTGCTCCGGACAGCCTCATTGACAAACTTCGCCCCGGACTGGCTTAACACACTCAGGTACGGGCTCTCTTTCTCCTCATGGGTAATGCGCGGCGAGATAACAAGATATGAGATACCGAGCCCCCGCAGGCGCTGCGTCATGCCGTCGGTATGGTAACCTCCGGTGATCAGCGCGACCACCGGGGTCTTTTCGTCATCCATTTTCTTAAGCGTATTCTCAAGGATCGCCTCATCGCGCGCGTTCGCGACCCGGTAAAAATTCTCAAGCTCCGGAAGATATTTATCAATAAGAAGTGTATTCGGGCTGATATCCGGAGCGATCCTGTATTTATTGGCCTGGGTAGCAATAAATTCGGTGAAGACTGCGCCGGAGAAATTTTTCTTATCATCCTGGTAGAGATCAAAATCGGCTTTTGACATCGAAATATCGAACATATGATCGAGAAGTTTTATGTTCGCCGAAAGACGGTCAAGCGTACGCTGATCATCATTGGCAAAAAGCCGCGACTTGAGCTTCTCAACGAGCTCATCGACTTCTTTGGTTAACGCGCCGATATTGATCTTGGCGTAGATCTGGAGATAATCGGTATAGGTGACAAAGCTCGGATATTCTCCGGTCCCGACCTTCTTCGTATCGGCGGTCTGGCGTAAAAAAGCGTGGTACTCTACCGCGGAGATATCATTGTTCTTAAAGGCGACACTGCGGGCATAGAGGTCCTGTGCCTCGACGGGAGAGAGCGTCTTCGCAAGAACCTCGATAAGACCGGCACGTTCCTGCTCGACCTTGGTGAAGTCGATCGTCTTTTCCAGGAGAGAAGCGCCATGCAGAAGACACGCGTTCGGGTACTCGCTCATCAGGATCTTCTTCGAATCGGCGGCCTGTTTCAGATACGCGAGGAACTTCTCAAGGTTATTCTTCTTGCTCTTAAATTCCGCATACTTCTCGTCAAGCTCCCGCAGCTCTTTCGAGTATATGCGCGGCTTGAGCGCCGCAAGCGCGTTATTCAGACTCAGGCAGACGGCCTGGAGTTCTTTGCGGTCTTTGAGTGTGCTCGTAAAAGCGGCAAGGTTCTGCAGGTAATACTCTTTGGTCTCGACGCCGTAGAGCTGCGGGGGACGCGGCGACGTTATCGCCAGGTACTCGGCGCCGCAGATCTTCCCCTCTTTGAGAAAATGATCAGCAACCTCCCTGCGGATCTTCTCATCAGGAAAGGTTGTAAAGAGCGTCGGATCTATAGCGCCGGTAGATCCCTCAAGAGCAACTAACTTAAGCCCATAATTCTTGATAAGACCATCGAGGATACGGGAGATGTTCGTTTGAGCTTCATAATTGCAATGCGCGTCTTGGATATTAATAACAAGCTTACTTTTATCTCCTTTAAAAACTTCCCGTATGCTCCCGAGATTTTCAGTCAATAAAAACTTCTCGGGGTCGGTCAACGGAACGATTTGTGACGCTGAAGAGATACCGACATCAGCGCTCTTGAGCTCCTCGGCATTCTTAAAGCTTGGCGGCTTCACAGCGTCGGTCAAGCTTGCGCGGGCCTGATAGGGATTCATAAAAAGAAATGAGATGACGAGAAGAAGAGATACCGCCCTACCGAAAAAAGTATTTTTTATCTTCATCCGAAGCCTCCTGGGTTGTTGCGATTTGAGATTAATGTATCTGCAATAAGTATATCACATAGCGTTTCATTGTCAATTAAAATATGCTGCCTTTTTCATATTCTAACACATCATATCTCATTACCATTAAAGCATTTATAAACACTCAAAAACGCCTTTAAACTATCGCACCTGAACCGCAGACAATATAGTTGACATTACCTCAATTTATTGTACAATGGAGCGCAATGAAATCTCAAAGGATACATCCACCGTTGGCGCTTGCACGAAAGATGATCGTCATATCGGACTTCGACGGAACGATCACCGAAAAAGATTCTCTCGTCGAGATCCTCGACCGGTACGCCTCGCCTGACTGGCATAAGATCGCCCGCCTCGTCAAAAGCGGACGTATGGGTACCAGAATAGGATTGCGGAAGGAGTGCGCCCTCTGTCGTGTGACAAGAAAAGAATATCTCATTTTCCTGAAACGCCATATTCGTATTGACAGAACATTTAAAAAGTTCTTGCCGTTCTGCGAAAAAAATAAAATCAGGTTTATTGTTGTCAGCGGAGGCTTTACGCTCAATATACGGGCGATCTTCGAGAAGTACGCTCTTAAGAACGTGCCGTACTACGCGAATAGTGTAGCATTCAAGGGAAACGTTGTCAAGGCCCGCTTCCCTTCCCCCGACAAGCACTGCGCGGGCTGCAGCCATTGCAAGGCACCGTATGTTCGCCGCTACAAAAAGCTCGGCTACTACACCGTCTTTGTGGGCGACAGTGTCACTGACCAATGTCCAGCGAAGGTCGCCGACCTCGTCTTCGCGAAACATCACCTCATCGATTACTGTAAAGAGAACCACATCCCCTACGTTCCCTATGGCTCATTCGCTGATATACAAGCCTACCTGAAATCACGATTATCGAAAATAATAACAGCAACTTAGAAGGGGCAGCTCGACCGGCGGGCAGCCCTTCAGCTAATTTTGCGGCTCGCTGGAATTG
>JBAWYO010000143.1:0-4696 GCA_037143495.1 Candidatus Omnitrophota bacterium
CTTGGGATAAAGAGGGGGTGCGTATGGACCTGGGAAAAAGAATACGGGAATTACGTAAAAAAAACCGCATGACGCTGGCGCAGGTCTCACAGAAGAGCGGCGTCGCGTTAGCGACGATCAGCCGCATCGAAACGGGGACCATGACCGGGACACTGCAGTCACATCTGCGCATCGCCAAAACCTTCGGCCTGCCGCTCTCGGAATTTTACCGCGATATGGATCAGCCGTCGTCGCTCAAAAAAGAGTCCTACGGAGAGGTCTTTGTCAAGAATAAAAAGACCTCTTCCTTGATCCTCACGAAGGACGTCCTCAATAAAAAAATGCTGCCGGTTCTCCTGCGACTTACCAGCGGCGGGCAGACCAGATCGGAGGAATTGCGCGGCGGCGCCGAAAAGTTCGTCTTCGTTTTGCAGGGTAAAGTAGAGATTTCGGTAGGAGCGACGCGGACCGCGCTCGAACGGGGCGGCGCGCTTTACTTCGATGCCACCCAGCCGCACAGCATCCGCAACACACATGCGACCACGGCGGAGTGCATTATTATCACCACGCCGGCCGTTCTGTAGAAGGACCGTTTTATACCGCGGTATCGGGACCTAATTTGCTATAGATAGCCTCTTTAAGCTCGAGGACCTTCCTGTTCGCGTTGATCGCGTCGTTTTCGAACTTATCGAGCAACTGCAGCAACTTCTCGTGCTCCGTCTTCAGCTCTTCCCTGCTCATCGCATCAAAGGGCGTATCTTTGAGGATCTCCCTCGTGCAGCCTGCCGCGACGGTGATCTTATTGTGCCAGTTCGCTATCCCATGAAACATTTCCCGCAAGGTCGTCATATCGCTCCTTTAGGCCTTAAACCACTTTTCGATCTGCTCCAGGATCAGCGGCAATTTGCAGGGTTTCATAAAATACGCATCAGGGCCGAAGGGTAGCACACTGTCCTTGACGGCCTCTTCGCTGGAACCGGTCAGGATAGCTACCTTCGTCGACCTGCCGGACGATTTGATCTTGGCGAGTACCTCCCGTCCATCCATGTCGGGAAGCCCCAGGTCCAACAGGACCATATCGGGGTTATTGGTCGTGAATAATTCCAGCCCTTTATTGCCGCTGGGCGCGTAAAATACGTTACATCCGCGCCGTTCAAAATAGGGCTTGGCGAACTCCTCCATCCCTTTTTCATCGTCAACTATAAGTAACGTGATCATGCGGTAACACTCTCCTTTTTAAGGTCCTTTGTCTTCGCTGCCGGCAGGGTGATCAGAAAATCAGTTCCGGTGAGCCGCTCTGTTTCATATACGGAAATCGCGCCATTATGCCCCCGGATGATCGTCTGGATCGTATAAAGCCCGATACCTGTCCCTCCCTGCACCCCCCGCAGCGCTTTTCTGTCCGCCGAGGCCTTTGAGGTGTAGAGAGGAATGAATAACCGCTTTTTGATCTCTTCGGTCATCCCGATACCATTGTCGCTGACATGGATATCCAGCGTATTTTTTACTTCGGTGATTCTCAACTGGATCCGGCCTCTATAACCGGCCTGTTTTACTTCGGAGTGCGTCGCAAAATAATTCTTCTTCTCGATGATCGCGTCGTGCGCGTTATTGAGGATATTCACAAAAACCTGCTGCAGCTGAATAAAATTCCCCAGGACCTTCGGAAGATTTTCGGGGATGGTTATCTCCACATCGACCGAATCAAACGCGTTGACCGCCTGGAGCCTGACGACCTTCAGCGCCTTATCAATAGCATCCGCGAGGTTGAGCGGCACGAGATTCTGCTGGGCGCTGTTCTGGGGGCGCGCGTAGGTCTTAAGTTCGTTAATGATCGCCGTCGCGTCGTCGATATTATCGTTGATATGCTTGATATCCTTGTCAAAAACTTCCCGCGCCTGCGGGTTGGTTCTTATCAGGTCGGCGACGATCGGATTATCCGACATGTCAAAACCGGCATTGTAGATAGCCTGCAGCCGGTTATTGATCTCATGTCCCATCGCTGAGGCCATATACCCGAGCTCGGCGATACGTTTAGCGTTGAACAATTCCGCCTGCGTGATCTTCAGGTCAATCAAAAATAAGGCGTTCTCTATGGCCAGCGCCGCCGAATTCGAGAGCGCTGAGAGAATGCTGATATCCTCCTCCGTATAGATAGCTTTTATCTCCTTATCGCCGAGAACCAGAAAACCGAGCAATTCTCCTTCTATAAAATGCGGGATGATCAGCGTCGCCGATATCTGCTTCATGCGGTTTTTCACCTGGGAGAGACTGATCGATTGCATCCCCCCATCCTTCGTCATCATGCGGTTGGTCGGCAGATTCTCAACCTCTTCCTGGATCAATTCCTTGCGCCAGATCAGCAGCAGCCTGATCAGCTGATCATCCATTGCCAGGAAGCTCTCCTGCGGATCGATCTTATTCACCAGCGGCCGGTAGGCCTTTAACGCGTAGACGTTAGTTTTTTTATCATAAAGATAAATGCCGGCGAATTTGACTTTCAGGGTTTTTACCAGGCGATAAACGATAAGCTGTGCGAGCCGGTCAAGCTCCTTGATAAGCAGCAGCGTCTTGGAGAACCGGCGCAACGCTTCATAGCGCTTAAACTCGATCTTATAGAGCAATTCCTTGCTGCGCTTCTCCAGCAGCATAAAGATAAAAGGCCCGATCGTCGCCAAAAATCCCATGGTCCAGGTCGAATGCTGCCACTGGTGATAATTGTGCCCCATATAGAGCGGTATGCCCAACACCAGCGTATAGACGACAACGAAGATACCCGCCCGCGTCAGGACGATCTTGATATCCATGAGGCGATACTTAAAACTCGCCCACCCCATGCAGATCAACCAGCCGAGCGCCGAAAGATACCCCCAGGGGTATATCGCAATGCCGTAATTTTGGATGTAATCGATGATGCTCGTCGTCGCTATCGCAAAACCGAAGAGCACGTACTTGATCCTGTTGACCTGGATATGCTGGGCATTCGCTTCGCGGAATTTAAGGCTGAAAAAGAGGAGGATGACGCTGCGCAGAAATACCATCGAGAAAAAGAGAACGAAGAAAATATAGAAGACCCCGGCCTTCGGATAATACCCCCAGAAGAAGTTATAGCCGTCATGGAGAAAGAGATCAGTTCTGCTGATGATCAAAAAAAGGATGGCGAGCAGATAGACGCTGTAGATCGTCAGCTTCCTGCGGGTAAAGCCGAGAAAGGTTATGATATAGTGATACGTGAACGCGGGGATAAAAACAACGCCGATATAGCCGATACGCGCCCAGAAAAGCGCGAGAGTAAAATCGTTCTTCGTATCATACATCCTCGAATAAGCGAATGACCAGATAAAAACGCTTATACACAACGCGAAGAAGAGACGGTTAAGCTTCGCGGCCCTGTTTCTGCTGTAGGCGAGGATGCCGAAAGACAAGGTGATAAATGATACTATGAGCGGTCCTATCGCATATAAATTCATATTATTTTTTGCGCGATAGCGTGCGGCTTATACCCTGTAGGTGAGAAGTTTTCTGCCAGAAGTAATTCATTTCTCCGAACGGCCCGCCGCTCATTTTCGTGCCTCCGTGAGTCGAGATATAAAACGAAAAACCGACATGGCGGGAATTGATCCTGAGGATGCCGCAATTGTCCAGCTGCTTGGCGAACTTCCGCAGGTAACGCGCCGAACGGATCCAGAGAGAAGTTCTCAGGCCGTATCCGTGCACGTTAACGATCTTCGCTATTTTTTCAAAAACCTCATCATCGGTCCCGGACACTTTGATGAGCGGCAACAACGGGAAAAAGATCTCTTCTTTTAAAAAGCGCATCTCCATCAATTTTTCGCAATCCTCTATCTGCAGCAACGTCGGTCGCACATAAATGCTCCCCGGTGTCTCCTGGTCGAGATGATTGACCCGCTGCCCGCCGCAGATGACCTTGCCCCCTTTTTCGACCGCGTCCTTGATAAACTCGAGAAAATCGGGGATTTTAACGACGGGGCTGAAGATCGTTTCCGGATCGCTCGGCAGCCCGATCTTGAGTTTTTTTACTTTCGCGAGCAGGCAATCAGTGAATTTTTTATAACATTCGTGATGGATGGCCGCTATCTTGGGCACCATACAGATCTGCGTAGACCCCAGAAAACAATCGAGCGCCGAGTCGGCGGCTTTTTCGATATCAGCGTCTTTCCAGACGAGCAGAAAATCATTCCCCGAGAGCTCCAGGATCGGCTTCTTGCCGGCCTGGTAGATCTTGGCCCCCAGTTCTAACCCCTTCTTGCTATCGCCGAAGAAGATGACGTCATTGACCAGCGGGCTCGCCAGCCATTCGTTCATGATCACCTGAGAGTTCCCGATCACCAGGTTAACGACTCCCGCGGGAGCGTTATTCTTGACAAGCGCCTTATGAACGATCTCTTTCCAGAGGAATAGTGTCGATATGGGGTCGCGCAAGGGCGGTTTGACGATGACCGTGTTACCCGTCAGGAAGGCGAGAATAGCGTTATAGGAGTTGCTCGCCGCGGCGTTTCCCGGTGGACTCACACAGACGACGCCATCGGGTTTGCGCGCCCAGTAGAGGATCTCGTTCTCATGGCGGCCGATCTCCCGGTGTATGAGGCTGGCGTAGAATTCGATCGTCTGCGGGCTGCTCCCGACACGCATCCCCTCAAACTCCCACTCCGCCAATTTACGCGGATGCCCCTCGAGTATCAGCAGATCAATGAAC
>JBAWYO010000144.1:0-4688 GCA_037143495.1 Candidatus Omnitrophota bacterium
TAGGTGAGGAAGTATTTGTCGCGGTGAAACCTGTCGGAGCTGTGGCCAATGTTCGTGTGTTCGCGGGAGCTGCGGCAGATTCTCCTCCAGCGGTCAGTCTCGTGACGTAATAATAGTACATCGTATCGGGAGCCAGGCCACTATCATTAAAACTGGTTGAGGAACCCGCGACGGTCGCGATCACTACGTACGCGTTGCCGACATAGCGATATACTTTGAAACCGGTTGTATTCGAGGGGGCTGCTTGCCAGGAAACGGTTATCGCTGAGCTCGAGGTCGCGTTGGCGGCAACATTCTGAGGCGTTGACACAACCTCAGAAACAGTAAAAGATACGCTCCCGGTATTATTAGTTTCGTTACTTTCGGCTACATCATTATAATAATCAACGGTGATGGAGAAGGTATGAGAGCCCGGCACCGTAAATGTCCAGCCGAGCTGGCCGCAATTTGATTCCGTGTTGGCAGCCAGTCCACCCGAGAAATAGGCCTCATTGCCGGTCCATTGGCCGTCTTTATAAAAACGTACCTTAAAGGGTCCTGCCGCGGTAGTAGTCGACGTATTTTTTACATATGGGGTGAATTGTGTTGATTGGCCTACGGTCAAATTGCCGTTGGCGGGTAACCCTTCAATACGAGTTACCACCAGATCAACGTTAGCGGCGGCCGCCGACGGCCGCGCGGCCGAAACGCCGACTCCGGTTGTTAACATAAAGAAGACACTCATGAGGATCAGAGTTATCAGGTTAATTTTTTTCATGACAAGCCCCCTTGTGGTCGCTGAAGAGCTAAAAGGTTAAAAAAAGAGTTATGAAAAAAAGCAAAAAAATATCCTAAAAAAAATTCAACCGATATTTTTTTTCGCGTCTTCATAACTTCCCCTATCTTATATAAGTATACCTTATAGTAGGTATTAGTCAAGGAAAGGATGCTACATTTTTATTTCTTAACATTTTCAGTATATGGATGTCGGGAGCTTAGTAGATATTTGTAGATAAGCTTTTCGAAGTTGTTGCTCAGATGCGGATTTTATATTTGGCAATGGGTACGCAAGATGAAGTGCCTTCCATTTATGTTTGCCGAGCGTATGATAAGGAAGGAATTCGAATTTAGCGCATAACCGCAGAGGTTTGAGGATCGATCTCAGCGCCGTCATTTCTTTCTCGCTGTCATTTACAGCGGGAACCAGGACATAACGGATCCAGTATGGCTTACCTGCTTTTTCCAGTCTCTTTATCAACAATAATGGATCGCCCGCTCTGCGGCCGGTTATTTTTTTATGGACCGCGGCGGTCACCGCTTTTATATCGATGATGAAGAGATCGGTAAGGCGGATGATTTTATCGAGAATCTTTGCGTCGACCTTCGCGAATGCGCTGGTGTCGATAGCGGTATGAATACCGTTCTTCTTGCAGATCGTAAAGAGCTCTATCAGGAAAGCCGGTTGTAAGAATGGTTCTCCCCCCGTGATGGTAACACCGCCGCCTGAAGAACGTATATAAGGAAGACAACTTTCGATCTTCGCGAATGTATCTGGTGCGCTGACCAGGTTGCCTCCCGCAATGTCCCACGTGTCAGGATTTTGGCAATACCGGCAGCGCGCGATGCAACCTTGCATAAAGACCAGGTAGCGTATTCCCGGCCCCTCGTGAGTCCCGAACGATTCAAATGAGTGGATGCGCCCCAAACTGTTCTTAAGTTCACATTTTTTCATGGAAGGCTCGCGCGAGAACTTCGCGCTGGTGTTTCGCGGACAATTTAGTGAAGTGGACGGCATATCCCGAAACGCGAATGGTCAGCTGCGGATATTTATGGGGGTTGCGGATCGCGTCACGCAAGGTGTCGCGGTCTATGACATTAACATTGAGGTGATGTGCCCCTTTAATAAAATATCCGTCGAGAAGACCGGCGAGGTTGGTTATGCGTTCATGTGAAGCGCTCCCGAGCGCCGATGGCACGACGCTGAAAGTATTTGATATGCCGTCCCTGCATTCAGTGTAGGGCAGCGAAGCGACAGAATTCAGTGAGGCGAGAATGCCGCTTTCGTCTCTGCCATGCATCGGGTTGGCTCCCGGCGCAAAGGGCTCGCCCTTTTTTCGACCATCCGGAGTAGCGCCCGTCTTCTGACCGTACATGACATTGGAGGTGATCGTCAGGACTGAGATCGTCGGTATCGAACTGCGGTAGAGACGGTGCCGCTTAAGTTCCGTCAGGAAGGATGAGACCAGGTCGGCTGCCCTGCCGTCAACGCGGGGATCATCATTGCCGAATTTCGGGAAGTCACCGGTTATCGTAAAGCGCTGCGCGATACCATTCTTACCGCGTTTCGCGCTGACCTTGGCGTAACGGATCGCGCTCAGCGAATCGGCAACGACCGAGAGGCCCGCGATACCGAAACCCATATATCTGGTCAATTCCGTGTCGAGAAGCGCCATCTGGGCTTTTTCGTAGTAATACTTATCGTGCATTGCGTGGATTATGTTGAGCGCCTCGACATAGGTTGTCGCGGTCCAGCGAAGGACCTGGTGGAACCGCTCTTTGACTTCGCCATAATCGAGCGGATTTGAGCGGATGGGCGCGATATCGGGCACCAGCTTTTCGCCGGTGATCTCATCACGTCCTTCGTTGAGCGCGTAGAGGAGCACCTTCGCGAGATTGCAGCGCGCGCCGAAATATTGCATCTCGCTGCCGTTCTTTAAGAGTGAAACACAGCAGGAGATGCTGTAATCGTCGCCGCCGATCATCCGCATGAGGTCGTCGTTTTCATACTGTATCGAGCTCGTCTCGATCGAGACGCGGGTACAGAAATGTTTGAAGTTTTCGGGCAGCCGGTTTGACCAGAGTATGGTCAAGTTGGGTTCCGGGGACGGTCCGAGGTTATAGAGTGTCTGCAGGAACCGGTAGGAGGTTTTGGTCACTTTATGACGGCCGTCGATGCCGACGCCGCCGATCGACTCGGTTACCCAGGTTGGATCACCGGCAAAGATTTCAGCGTATGATTTTGACCGCAATTGGCGCACCAGACGCAGTTTAATAACAAAATCATCGACAAGCTCCTGCGCGCCCTCCTCGGTCAGGATACCGCTTTTAATATCATGTTCCAGGTAAATGTCGAAAAAATTACTGACGCTTCCTAGACTCATGGCAGCGCCGTCCTGTTCCTTAACAGAAGCCAGATACGCCAGATACGTCCACTGGATCGCTTCCCGCGCCGTGCGGGCGGGGCGTGATATGTCGAATCCGTAGAGAAGCGCCATCTCGCGCATCTCCCCGAGCGCCTTGATCTGGTCTGCGAGTTCCTCGCGGATCTGAGTTGTGTCCTGTGTCGGGTGATCTTCAAGCGCCCGCTTATCGCGTTCTTTAGCGGCCGTAAGGTGATCGGTCCCATAAAGCGCCACTCTTCTGAAGTCTCCGATGATCCTCCCGCGTGAATAATTATCAGGAAGGCCGGTTATGAGGCCGGTGTGACGCGCTTTAAGGATATCCTCGGTGTAGGCATCAAAGACGGCATCATTGTGTGTTTTGCGATATTTTAAATAAATATCCTTAATACTGCTGTCAAGGGTATAGCCGTAATCCTGGCAGGCGATCTCAACTATCTTGATGCCGCCGAGAGGCTTAACGGCCCGTTTGAGGGGGGCGTCGGTCTGGAGCCCCAGGATGATCTCCAGCCTCTTGTCGATATAACCCGCGGGATGGCTCGTCATCGTTGATACCGTCGAGGTATCAATGTCGTAAACCCCTCCCCGCCGCTGCTCTTCCTTAAAAAGCGTGAGACATTTCTTCCACAGTTTTTTGGTCCGTACGGTCGGTCCGCAGAGGAATGACTCGCCCGCATCGTGCTGCGTGTAGTTGCGATATATAAAATCACGCACATCTATCGTTTTATCCCATCGTCCCCGTTCAAACATAGATAACCTCCCAAAAAAAATACACCCGGGCTCTTGCTACCCAGGTGTGCGGTTTTCGTACTTCTTCGCGCTTCCCCACGGTTATCCGTGTGAACACCAGTTGCGCGATCAATTCCTATTTTTTACAATTTTTATTTTATATCAGATGGCGTCCTCTGTCAAGAAAAATTAACGTAACGACGATGGCAGTTTTGACCGGTCGATGATCGATTCTTTGGTAAATTTATGAGCATAACGGTACGAAAGAAAATAGGCGCGGGGAGTTACCGGGTTGTAGTACTGATCAAGGAAGATGTGCTGCGTAAAACCGAGGGCTATCGCGCAGCAGATGCCATTGAGCGGTACAAGAAATACGGCAACCCAGAAGAGCACCAGGAGCTCGAAGGAGTGCAGAAAAAGATAGACGCGCGAGAGACGGCATTCATCGAGTGCGGTATAAATATGGCCGAGCTTATAGGTAGCGCCGTAATTAAGATAATAATCGATCAGATGGTCAAGGTCGATAAGCACCCCCGCCAGAAAGGAGACCACCCCGGATACCGGCGAATGAGTTACGATATAGACACCCGTGCTTACAATACCTGACGCGATTATATGGTTCTTTGGTTTCATGAGCAGACGCCTCTTGTATCTGATACGCTGTTCAGCGGGCACCCCGCGCAACGAGGCCGGGAACGGCAATACTCTTTTCCAACGCGCACCAAGAGCGCGTGATATTCGTTAAACAGTTCCACGCTGACCGGTAGATGTTCCATAAATAGGCGCTGCAGGTCATCGTAG
>JBAWYO010000145.1:0-4581 GCA_037143495.1 Candidatus Omnitrophota bacterium
ATTTTCCTCTGTTCGGTCATCGCGCTCGCGGTCGTCATTGAGCGGTTTTTTCAGCTGCGCCGTTCCGGGATCGATACCAAAAAATTTATGAATGATATATCGAACCTGCTCAAACGCAATAAGATCATCGAAGCTATTAATATCTGTAATCAGACGCCGGGTCCTTTTCCACAGGTCATGAAGGCCGGGATACTGAAGCATGACCGGTCCCGCCCGGAGATGCGTGAAGCGATCGAGGACGCTGCCCTGGGCGAAATACCGGAGCTCGAGAGGAATCTGAGCATCCTTGCCACGATCGCGCATATAACTCCGCTGTTGGGGCTCCTGGGGACCGTGCTGGGGATGCTCAAATGTTTTCAGATCATCGAGCAGAAGTCCACCGCGCTCGTGCCGGTCAACCCGAAGGATCTTGCGGGCGGGGTATGGGAGGCGCTGCTGGCGACCGTCTTTGGTCTCTGTGTCGCGATCCCGACGTACGTCGCGTATAATTATCTCGTGAACAAGGTGAACAGTTTTATTCATGACATGGAAAAGAACGCGACCGACCTGGTTAACCTGCTGACATCGCGCAGGGAAGAACAAGTCTAGGAGAAGCGTCGATGAAGTTCAAACGGCACGTAGAATTGGAAAAAGGGCAGCTCGATATGACGCCGCTGATCACCGTCATCCTGCAGCTGCTGCTTTTTTTTATCCTGACCTCGAATTTTGTCCTTCAACCCGGCATTAAGGTCAATCTTCCCAAAGCGGTTACCAGCGAGGTTATTCAGGAGAAGAGCCTTATTGTATCGGTCACCTCGAATAATCATCTCTACCTGAACGACCGTCTCATTACGATGTCTGAGCTCGCTTCCCGGCTCAAGATCGCGGCTAAAGAGAACAAGCCGCTCCTGATCAAGGCTGACCGTTCGACGTACCTCGATAAGGTGGTCGAGGTTCTGGATATCTGCCGGCGGGAAGGAATAACGCAGATAAATATTGCGACAAACCAGTCGGCCAAATAGAGAGGCACCGGATAATGAAGAGGGCGCCATTTATAACAGCGTTAGGCATCGCGATCGCGGTACACCTTTTTCTCATCTTCGGGGTGACGATCGTGGTAGTACCCTCGAACATCCGGGTAAGCAGGGCATGGTCGGTGTCGTTTCTCGGGCCTATTCTTGAAAAGACCGCTTTTGAGATGATGGTCGGGCAGCATAAGAGCGCGGATGTTCTTACACGCGGGGAGCCGCTTCATTTTGACAAGGTTTTCATCCCGGACTTGCGGCGGGATATCATCGCCCTGACGACGGTCAGGTTTGAGGGGTCTTCGATAACGCCGCAGATGAATGGGCTCTCTGTCGCCAGAAAAAGTATTTTCGGCGATTCAAAGTGTGTGCCGTTGGCGATGAAGAGGCCCGGTTCTTTTTTTCAGGAAAAAACATTCCGCCCCCGGGCGGCGGATCGCCGGGAGGACGAGTATATGATCGAGGGTGCGCTGGCCTCCCGGGAGATCATCTCCCGGCCCGAAGCGCCGGTCATAGCGCGGCTTATTCCGCGTGAGCACGGCAAATTTATCACGAGATTAAAAGTCGCTGTTCTTCCGCAGGGGGTGGTTGATCGGGCCGATCTTCTTGTTTCCTGCGGCGATCCCTACGTCGACCTTACCGCGATCGCCTACGTTAAGCGGTTCAGGTTTACGGTCGATCTCTCGCCCGGAAGAGCGGCAGCTGTTGACGGCGTTATAACGGTCAAGCTTAAGGGCGGCTGAAGAGCCGTGTGAAGAATGATACGACTCGAGCTTTCTTTCGCGGTGGCGCTCTACCTGATCTTCACGGTGATCGGGCTCTTCACGTTGTGGGCGTTCTTTGAGCGCAAGGAGACCCTTAAAGAGGTCAATCCGGAGGAAAAATTCGTCTGGCAATGTTCGATATGCACCTATTTTTACGTGGACAGCCAGCATGACGACATTTCGGCATGTCCACGGTGCGGCAGCTATACCAAACGTCAGGACGAGAGGAGGTGAGGACATGATAACAGAAATAGGGATCGCGGCGGGTGACATATGGCATTATCTCGATGAGCATCAGCGGAGTACGCTGGCGTCCATCGTGCGGGGCATCGGATGCCCGAAGGAAGTAGCGTTGATGAGCATCGGTTGGCTGGCGCGCGAGGGGCATGTGATCGTCGAGCAGGCAGGTGCCGATTATGAAGTCTGGCTGAGGAAATAAATGAAAGGGGGTGCGGAGTATGGACAGGATCATAAAAAGCGATGAGCCGCTGCCGATCATAGCGCCGCTCAAGGTACTGAAACACATAACTGTCAATAAGAAGTTCGGATGGTGGTCGGTCGTTGCGCTGGTGGAATCCTGGGGAAGGAAGCAGGTATGTCTCTATCTCTGGCAGAGAAAAGGTGAACGGTGGGCGCGCAAGCAGAAGTTCGCGATCCATAGCCAGGAGGATTGGTCGATCATATCGAAAGCGGTCGAAGAGATGGTTTCCGAGCTGGGATGAAAAGCGCCGCTATCGTCATCTGCGTGACGACGCCGACAAGAGCTCTGGCGCGCAGGATCGTCTCCTCGCTGATCAAAAAAAGGCTGATCGCCTGCGGCAATGTTCTCTCCGGCGTTTCCTCCTTCTTTATCTGGAAGGGGAAGGCTGCGGCGGCGCGGGAGACGCTCATACTGATGAAGACGCGCAAGGGTCATTTTCGCAGGGTGGCGGCCGAGGTCAGGCGGTTGCACAGCTATGAAGTCCCGGAAATAGTGGCGTTGCCGATCGTGGACGGTACCGAAGAGTATCTGCGGTGGATCGACAGCTCGGTAACCGGTCGCTGAAGAAGAGTTCCCTTTGGACGCGCGGTATGATATACTACCGGGGAGGGATCGCATGGAAAATAACGATACAGTGAATATCCTGCTGGTTGACGACGACGATGATGTCCTGAGCATGCTCGGCAAGATGATCGAGCATATCGGCTGGAGATCGTTCAGGGCGCCGACCGGGGAGATCGCGATCGATTCGTTCAAGATAAATGATATCAACGCGGTTGTTCTCGACCTCGGTTTGCCGAATATGGACGGGTTCAGCGTTTTGAAGAAGATGAAAGAGATCAAGCCTTCGGTGCCGGTCATTATATTGACGGGGACCGGCTATGAAAAAGAGCAGGTCGCGAAAGCGGTAGCGCTCGGGGCGTCGGGCTACATCGGCAAGGTCATGCCGATCGGGACGATCATCGCGAAGATACGCAGCGTTCTGCCGAGGCCGGTGCAATAATTTTCAGTTGACGATTGAACGCAAATCGGATACTATGTCATCCTACATTCTTTATACCTTTGATGATTTTCATGGGGCAGTAGCTCAGTTGGGAGAGCACTACGTTCGCAACGTAGGGGTCGGGGGTTCGAATCCCCCTTGCTCCATTAATTTTTCCGGGTTTGATTTTCATAAGGTATCCCGGGCAGGATAACGTACTCCTGCCCGTTTTCTATTTGAGATAAACCACAAGAGGAGGTTTGTATGCGCAAGGTCTTTTTGATACTCTGTCTCTCGGTGATACTGCCCGTCGTTCGCGCGTCGGCCGGCGAGGTCAAGCTGACGACCTATTATCCGTCACCGTACGGAGAATACACCCGGATGGCGACTAAGACGCTCGGGGTCGGTGATACGAATCATGACGGAAAAGTATCTATGACCGATGCCCCTGATCCGGCGACGAACCCCGGCGACGCGATCATCGCGGGCAATATCTATATGCAGAAAGGTATTTATTACGGGGGCGGGACCTGCAACGGCAACGGGGATGTTGATGGCAATGGCCAGATTACCCCTCTGGATGTATTGTGCATTATAAATTGGATCAATAATGGAACCGCTTCCGGAATGACGCCTGCGGAGTTTGCCCGCGCAGATATAGGCGGGGATGGCAGCGTTAACGCAGTGGACTGCTACGCATTAATACAGTGGATCAATTCCGGTCATTCAGAGGTTATGCCGACATCGACTAACCCGCCGAAAAGTCTTCTGCCGCGCATATGGCCGAGCGCGCTGGGGACAACCTGGACCGGTACTCTGACTGCCGGTACGCCATGGGTTGTGACATATACCGGTTTTCAGATTGGTGCGACATGTTCTGATTGGTTTACGCTTAGACAACAACCTGGTCTGAACGTATTTGGCGCAACAAATTTCTACAATAGTGTTATTATGAATAGATACGCGAACTTGAAGTATATCGGCGGTACCGGGGATGTTGATGGGAATGGTCTAATTCAGGCTCTTGATGTCGATTATATTGCCTCGTACCTTACCGGAAGTTCCCTGACTCCCCTGCAATACGCCCGGGCCGATGTCAACCATGATGGTATAGTCGATCAAGCTGACGCCGATATGATTATCGCCGCGATCAATGCGGGGGGGGCACCAGAGGCAGTGAATACTGAGGTTCCGGTGAATGTGCCTAACCGCATTTACTACAGGCCAATTTCCGCGGGCTATGACGGGTCTGTATCGTTGCCGGGTGATTTTGCTGTGCGCAGCGGCAAGGTTGGCATCGGGACGACCGTTGACGCGACGGCTGTGCTCAATGTTAAGGGACGGATCAAG
>JBAWYO010000146.1:0-4543 GCA_037143495.1 Candidatus Omnitrophota bacterium
ACTACATAAAAGTAAAAGATCGGCGTTGTGAAAAGTAAACTGTCAATAATATCAAGCACGCCGCCAAGGCCGGGAAGATACGACGCGGCATCCTTGACTTTACAATCACGCTTTATGAGAGATTCTGAAAGATCGCCGATCTGTGAAAGCACCCCCAGCAGCGCGCCAAGAATGAGCGCGTCAGCGATCGATGCGTTACCCAGGAACTTCCGCACGAAAAAAGCGACGCCTATGGAAGTGATAAACCCGCCGATCGTCCCTTCCACCGTCTTTTTGGGACTTATCCGGGGTATCAGGTTGTGCCTGCCCATCGTCGTGCCGATGATATATGCCCCGGTATCACCCGCCTTGGTCACCAGCAGAAGAAAGGTTATCAGGTCAGCGCCGTTGGGCAGGTATTTCAACCGCAGCATGAAACTAAAAAACCAGCTGATATAGAGGATCCCCAGCAGTGTTATCGATATTTCTGTCAGCGCTTCCGAGTTATCGCGCCGGGTGAACTGGAGCACGAAAACAAAGAACGAAATAATAACGATCAGGAACGGTTCGAGGTCGGGAACAAAGCCGCCGTATTTAAGATAGACCATGATCGGCAGAAGAACGCCGACAATAACCCCGAAATAACGGTACACAAAGATCCCTTTATTCCGTACCATCGAGAAAAATTCATAAAGACCGACCCCGATCAACAGGGTCACCATACAGCAGAAGAACCAATTGGGAAGGAAATAGAGGGCAGCGGTGACCAGGATAATAATCAGCGCGTAGGTTACCGTGCGCTTCAAAAAATTTTCCATGGCTAAGCTCCGTATCTGCGCTGGCGGCGGCCAAACTCCGCGATCGCCCGCGCGAGCTCATCCCTGCCGAAATCCGGCCACATCACGGGAGTAAAATAGATCTCGGCGTACGAAAGCTGCCAGAGAAGAAAATTTGAGATCCGCATCTCGCCGCTCGTACGTATCAGGAGATCGGGGTCGGGTAAGCCCGCGGTAGAAAGCCGCCCGGTGATCATAGCGTCATCGATCGCCTCGGGGCGCAGCCGGCCCGCGACAGTTTCCCGCGCGATATCGCGAACGGCGTCGATGATCTCGGCTCTGCCGCCGTAATTAAGCGCCAGCGTAAGCGTCACTCCCGTATTTGAACTCGTCAGTTCCATTGAGGCGCGCAACTGCTCCCGCACGCCGTGGGATAATTCACTCAGCCTGCCGATAGCGTTAAGCCTGACGTTGTTCTTATTGAGATTTTTTGTTTCGGCGCGCAGCTGATCCACCAGAAGCTTCATGAGCCCCTCGACTTCTTCAGGCGGCCGCTTCCAGTTCTCGGTGCTGAACGCGTACAGGGTAAGATAACGAACGCCGAACTCGCCACATGCCTTGAGGACGTCACGTATCGCCTCGGCGCCCTTGCGGTGGCCCATGATCTTGGGGAGTCTCTTCTCTTGCGCCCACCTCCCGTTCCCATCCATAATGATCGCGATGTGTGCGGGGACAGCGGTGTCGTCCGGCGGTTTCACTTTATTTTTTCCGGGGAGGTATCTGCGTGTTCGTAGGTAACCGGGGTATTAGGCCCTTCCGGGACCGAAGTATCGACCTTCGACGCATCTTTTTGCGCCTTCGGCATAATGACGATCTCGACGCGCCTGTCCTTCTGCCGTCCGGCTGCCCCCTCATTGGAAGCGATCGGGCGGTATTCGCCATAACCGATCGCGGAGAGCCGGTGCGGGTCAAGGCTGTCATTGTCGACCAGATAATGCAGCACGCTGGTAGCCCGCGCGGTCGAAAGCTCCCAGTTCGATTTCCAGCCGGAATGTTTTATCGGGCGGTCATCAGTATGGCCTTCGACGCCGATCTCGCGGTCATTTACTTTCTCTTTAATGACCCTGGCGACTTTATCCAGTATAGGATAGGCTTCTTTGCGGATACTGGCTTTCCCGGAATCAAAGAGCACTTCCGCCACAAATGTTATCACGAGGCCGCGCTCGGCCATCTCAAGCCTGACCTCTTTTTCGCCGATCTCGCCTTTGAGCCTTTTCTGGAGAAGATCCATCGCCTCCTGAAGCTCCCGCTTCTCCTGCTCGCGCAGTTTTTGAAGGCGTTCCACATCCGCCGAGAGCGCGCCGATCTTCGCGGTATCTGAAGGCCGGCCGGAGTAAAGGTTCACCGAACATCCGCTGACCAAGAGCGCAAGCGCGGCTATAAGACCATAGGTCGGGATGTTCTGTGCCATGAGCGGTATCCTCCTCGTGCCCTGTTGACCGGCAGCCGGCTAAACCCTGATAAGCTGGCTTCGTTCGGAACCGATCGAGACCATCGATACCCTGGCGCCTAAGAGTTCCTGAAGACGATTGATATATTTTTTCGCGTTCTTGGGCAAATCGCTGAAACGCTGAGCGACGGAAGTATCTTCTTTCCACCCCGGACATGTCTCATAGACCGGCCGGCAATTCTCGACAATAATCCGGTCAGTCGGGAAATCTCGATAGATCTTCCCGCGATAACGGTAACCGACGCAAATTTTTATTTCGCTCAAACCGTCAAGGATATCCAGCTTAGTAATAACGACCTGATCAATACCGTTGACGATCACCGAATACCGGCCGATCACCGCGTCGAACCATCCGCAGCGGCGCGGCCTGCCCGTGGTAGCGCCATACTCTTTGCCTTTGCGCCGTATCACATCCAGAAGACCCGGCTCGAATTGGGTCGGAAAAGGACCCTCGCCAACCCTGGTCGTATACGCCTTTACGACGCCGATAACGGTGTCGATACGGTTAGGCCCGATACCGGAACCGGTGCAGGCGCCACCCGCCGTCGCGTTACTGCTCGTTACGTAGGGGTAGGTGCCATGATCGATATCAAGGAGCGTCCCCTGCGCCCCTTCGAGCAGGATCCGCTTACGCGCTTCAACGGCGCGATGAAGCAATAACGTCGTATTCGTTACGTATTTTTTTATCCGCTTGCCGTAACCAATATAGTCGTCGTAGATCTCTTTTATCGCGAACCCTTTAAAACCATAGAGAGCACGGAATATTTTATTCTTCTCCCGCAGATTAATCTCGAGGCGCTCGCGCAGAACATCTTTATTGAGCAGGTCCTGCACCCTGATACCGCACCGCGACACCTTGTCCGCGTAACAAGGTCCGATGCCCCGTTTCGTCGTACCGATCTTCCCTTTTTTTGATTCCCGTAACGCGTCCATCTGTTTGTGATAGGGGAGAATAACATGCGCGGCGTCACTGATAAAGAAAGAGCCCTCGATGTCAATATTTCTCGACTTGACCATCGCGATCTCTTCGAGGATCGCCGCGGGATCGATCACCACACCGTTACCAATAACACATACCTTGCCCGGATGAAGAATGCCTGACGGAATGAGATGGAAGATAAACTCCTCTCCGTCTATAACAACCGTATGACCCGCGTTATTGCCGCCCTGGAATCTGACGATATAATCGGCGTCCTTAGCCAGGATATCAATGATTTTCCCTTTACCCTCATCGCCCCACTGAGCGCCGACTATAACTGTATTAGGCATGATCGTCTACCAGAACCCCTCTGCGTTAGTATTTCGTTCCCGCGGTTTTCTCGCTGCTGCTTTCGTTGGCTGCCGCGGCAGATGCTTTCTTCTGCTGGGCGCGCTCAGCCTTCTTTTTATCTAACTCTACCTGTTCCTGTATCTGTGTCTTACGGGCGCGATCCTGCTCCAACGCCGGACCTCCTGCATGCTCAACGGTGCCGGCGGTATTCACGGTCGCGGCTCCCTCTTTCCCTGCCTTGCTCTTTTTCCCGGCGCCCGGAGCCCGCGCGGGACCCATCGGACGCGTCGGAGGTACCGGCGGTCGCGGTATCGGCGCAGCGCCTACGCGGGACGGCGGTTGGGGCGGACGCGGTATAACCGGCGGCCGGGGCGGACGCGGCACAACCGCAGGCGCTGCTGCTCCTGCGCGTGGCGGATGAGGAACGACTGCTGCCTGCGGCGGACGCGGCGGACGCGGCGGCGGCAGCGGGCGCGGCGCCGGCGCTACGGATCGCGGTGCCGAGGGAGGCAGCGGGGCGGGACGCTGGAGGTTTCCATTCCCCGCTTCGCCGCCAACGCCTTCATCAACAGCTTCGCCACCACCATAACGGACCATGGATTCGCCCTTCGAAAGAGCGTGCGAGGTCGCGACCACGCCTTGTTTCTTCGCCGCGGCGGATGAGGCCTGCGTCGTAACCTGAACTTTACCTTTTAAGGCTTTTTTACCGGCTCCCTGTTTTTCCTCGGCCCGGAGACTCCCGACGCCGGCAAAAACGAAGAGAAAAGCGGCGATAAAAACCAGTACTTTCTTACCCATCTTTTCCACCTTTCCTTTTTTCTCCGCCGGCCTGGCTGTAAACAAACCAGAAACTCACCGCGGAGGCCTCTCAGGGTACTGGATCTTCTGCTGCGCGTCATGCGCGCGCCTGATGATCATCAGATTCTCCCGTTCCTGCTTCTGGTCTTTCAGTTGTTCTTTGAGCTCTTCAGCTTCCTCCTGCTCCTCAGGTGTCAGCCCCTGTTTCTC
>JBAWYO010000147.1:0-4464 GCA_037143495.1 Candidatus Omnitrophota bacterium
ATCCTACCCTCCATTCCTCCCGAGCCCGTATATCGCGGCATAGCTCCCGATACTGTAAGTGAACCACCACCACCGCCTGATTCGATGCTGTGGGAGATCTCGACCTCGGCAGAACGCGTCCAGGAACCACCTACTTCCATGCTCCAATAACTCCCTCCAGAAGGAGTCTGTTCACGTGTGGAATAGCGATAGGTACCCACAAAGGGACCCGCTGCTTGCTGACCAGGGCCGACGTTTAAAACACGATAGACAAGAAACTGGAAAGGAGCTTCCCGGGTGATTGGTGACGGTTGACCGGTGAGTGTGCGTAAGCCGAGACCACTAAAGAGTCCGGCGTACAGGTCGCCGTCAAGACCGACCGGCTTAAGCTCGGAAACATAGACGGTGTTCGGGTTCAGGCCGTCCGGGTGCGGGTCATGGGTGAAAACACGCGCCGCATGAAGATGCAATTCTTCTGTTTGGGACGCATGCGCTACTTCCGGCGTAAAGGCGCCGAGGCCGAGAGGATAATTGAGCGAGATCAACCTTCCCGGCGTTTCTACGCCGTTGCGGCTTATGGTAAATGAGGTGGCGACCCGCGCGGTGAGCGGCTGATAATAAATCGGAGAACCTCGTTCATCGTGACCGGTGTCGGTAATGTGGGTGGTCGAAATGGTGATCGGCGTCGTGAGGGGGAACTCAGAATTTCCTGTAATGACGCCGATCGAATCTCGCAGGGCGCCGGTTACCGCCGGAACGTAATCGTGTGTCGTGGTAAAGACGCGTGTCATCGGGCGGCCTTCGACCGTGGTCAGGAGCGTCGTTGTCTCGGAGAGGAGTCGCTCAAGCGCAGGCTGGCCATTCTCGCCGATCGTATAACTATAGACATAGCGCCACTGGTTATTTGCGCTGATCCCCTCCGCGGTGCCAGCACCTGTTTGGGGGTCAACCGGAGAGAAGGCAAAGCGCATCGGCGCAGTTTCAGCGCGCTCTTGCCCGAAGAGATCGACCGAGCCGAGATAAGGGCCGGTGCCTGTTTCGGCGGGTCCGAAGACCTCAGTCGCGTTTTCGTTTGAGAAGAGTTCCCCCGGGCGCAGGTAGACGGGGCCGTAGATCGGGGCAGTTCCCGACGTGACCAGCTCGTGTCCGATTTCACCCGTACGTTCCTGGCCGATCGGGATTGGAGTAGTTGCGAGGTCCGCCGGTGTAAGAGTAGTACTTAGGAGCTGCCTACTTTCTACTGTTTCAAAGAGCAGGCGACGGCGTCGGTCACGCCGTTCAACCGACTGATTTTTTCGGCTGATCCTCGGCCGGGCCAGCGAAAGTCCGGAAGCGGCCGGCACGAGTGTTAACGCTGATTCACTTGCAAGCTCATCAAGGACCGACAAGAGAGCATCATCGACCACCGAGCGCAGATCGGAAGCGGGCGTCGCGGTAAGGGCAGTAATATGGTTTTCCAGCTGTATTTTCCACGGTGACGAACCGAGCCGCGTGCCGATATCTTGTAATCTTTTTCGATCAGCGGCGGTGAGTTTGGTGGTGTCGGCGGTGCTGCGCCCGAGCGCCGGGAGTAAGAGCGCTCTCAGCGCACAAAGAACGTCCGCTTCACCACGAAGCGCTAACAGGAAGCGACGGTCAACGCGCACAACAGTGCCTTTTTCGGAGAGTTCAAAAGGGGTGTTGAGGCCATCATAAACGCGCAGGGTCAATCCCGCGAGCAGGGTGCGCAACTCATGATTCTTTGCCCCGATAAGAGCGCTGGTGAGCCGTTTAACGCAGGCAGCGCCTTCGTTCTCTTTTAATAGTGGGCCATTCACGATACCTTGAGCGTTGATGTGAACCTGGCCGGCGCTCTGGTCGTATGCGCCGCTACTGACTCGTCTCGTTGGCGAGAGGAGCATGTCCAGCGTTTCCTGCCGCACGGGTGAAGCGTCGCTTACCGCAAGGGCTCGCAGAGCGTTTGCTGATCTGTTGGAGGCAAGAGATCCATGTGATAGCGAAGGGCAGAATAGCAGCGACAACACCGCAAGATAGACGGTTGTTTTTTTTGCGAGTGTAAGGAGTTTCCCGGATGAAGAATTTTTATTTTCTAGTATCATAAGTTTAAAATGGTTTGACTTATGCGAGAAAAATAACAATCGAATGCTCGATCTTTATTCTGTCTCTATACCAATAGAATACCACATAATAATAAATTATCAAGTCTATTTTTCATACTATTTTATATCTTAACATTTTAAAGAGTTTATCTTCGTAATGCTATGATTTTGATTGAAGAATTACTCCACGAGAAGTACAATATGGTTATTGTGTTCTTCAGTTGTGATCCTGTTCCTTGAAGACGGTTTTTAATCGATGTAAAAAAGGATAATGACCATATGTCGCAGACTAAGCTGAACCTTAAGCTTCTGGATTTTTCTCCGAATGCTCTCGCGATCATTTATGCCGCGTGCAGACAATGCTATTCGGCAGATTTTGCCGGCGATATATTTGAAGCTGGCAAGGAAGATCTCGCCAAGCGCGAAGAGTTTGTTAGAAAGATCGTTTCTTCGGGGCATAAGAGCCCGCTGGAGCATGTCAAGTTCACCTTCGCTATCGAGGGAGTATCACGGGCGTTGACGCACCAGCTGGTCCGTCACCGCATCGCGTCGTATTCGCAGCAGAGCCAGCGCTATGTTAAGGCCGCTGATTTTGAGTATATTGTGCCGCCAGCGTTTGAGGCGGATGCCGCGCTCAAAGAAACATTTATTACAACAATGATGGGTATTCAGGAGAGTTATAATAAATTACTGGTCTTATTGGCTGATAAAGGCAAGAAGGGTGAGCGCGCCAATGAGGACGCGCGGTTCGTGCTGCCGCAGGCATGCGAGACGAAGATCGTCGTGACAATGAATTGCCGGGAGCTTATTCATTTTTTTAATCACCGCTGCTGCGCGCGCGCTCAGTGGGAAATACGCGCCCTCGCCAGCGAGATGCTGGCGGTCTGCAAAAAAGAATTGCCCGCCGTATTTGCAGACGGCGGACCAAAATGTGAAGCGCTGAAATATTGTCCTGAAGGGGAGAAATTCTCCTGCGGAAGATATCCGGCGCGCAAGCAGGTCCTATGAAGCGTTTTTTGCTCTATCTCTTCAGGTGGCAGCTCTCGACGCCGATATTGTGGCTGGTGATGCACAAGATGGGCGCTGGTATCGGCGCCACGATACTCGCCAATCTGATCGGCGGGGCGATATTTTTCTGGATCGACCGTTTTATATTCACCTCGAAGGCGGTCGAGATGTGGCATCTCAAAGAATCCGGCGTCTGCGACGGATGCGGAAAAAAGACCCGGCTCTGGCGGCTTGTTCTTGCCCCCAACTACGACCGGCGGGAATCAGTCCCCCGGTTCCTGTGCGCCGAATGTTCGCGGAAAAAATCAGAAGAGCTGAAGAAAAAAGGGATCGAGGTTAGGTCGTTCAACGGATGAGTTTATTTCTATGCCGGATCTCGGAATAAAAAGGCGGCTGCTGGAGCTCGTACGGAGTCCGCACGCTTCGCATGAGACAGCTTTCGGTATCGCGATAGGGGTCTTTATCGGGATGACGCCGCTCTATGGGCTTCACATCTGGATCGCGCTGCTCTTCGCGCTGATCCTTCCTGATATCAACAAACTTGCCCTGATCATCGGCGCGAACCTCGCGATCCCCCCGTTCATACCGCTGATAACCTGGATCAATTACGAGATCGGACGGTTTTTGTTGCGGGGAAATTGTCCACCGTTCACCTGGGCTACGCTCAGGGGATTGCGGTACCAGGATATCCCGTCCGTTTTCTTTCCGCTGCTGCTGGGAAGCGTTTTTTTTGGCGCGTTCTGCGCGATGGTCAGTTACGCTCTTACCATACGGATCGTTGAACATTTTCGCAAGAGGTATGCATGAAACGCGGCGTTTGTTCTACGATGATCAAAAAGTGTCTCGGGTATCGCGCGGGAGAACGCCTGCTGATCGTTTGCGATGACCGGACGGCTGCGCTGGCCCTGGGTGTCTATGAAGAGGCCAGGAGCATCGGCGCGAAGGCCGTTTTGGTGCGGATGGAGCCGCTGCGGATACACGGGGAAGAACCGCCGCGCCCCGTCGCCGAAGCCCTTAAGGGGGCGGATGCAGCTCTCTTGATGACAACGATGTCTCTATCGCATACCGACGCCCGCAAGAAGGCGTCTCGCCTCGGCACGCGGATCGCGTCCCTGCCGGGCATCACCGCGGAGATACTTGACCGCTCGATCGAAATCAATTATGCTCAGTTGCGCAGGGAGGCCTCCTCACTCGCGCGTAAGATAACCGGTGCCACGAGGCTTGAGGTACGCACCGCGCTCGGTACGCGCGTCACGATGGCGGTCGAGCGCCGCCGGGGGATCCCGGACGACGGTTCATATTGTGGTAACGGCGCATTCGGCAATCTGCCCGCGGGAGAGGTTTATTGCGCGCCGCGGGAGGGTACGGCCAACGGTGT
>JBAWYO010000148.1:0-4451 GCA_037143495.1 Candidatus Omnitrophota bacterium
AAAGAGCGCCTTGAGCTCTTCGGGCCCCCGCACGAACGAGCCGCCGTTCTCCCGCAGGATCATCGCCATCGTCTCGCGGACCGGACCCTCCCCGATCGGCGGAAAAAATCTTTTTACGCCTTCCTTTTCCGAGCAAAGAACGATCAGTCCGCCCGCTTCTGACACTGCGAACCGGTAGCTCTCCCGCCAGGCGTACAGATTCGTAAACGTATATTCTGAAATAAGCGGCGGATGAGCGAGAAAAGCCGCGTCGAAACGCGGCTTATGCTCGAAGGTTAACGGCTGAAAAGAAGGGTATAAAATAGGACTACCTCTGTTTAGACCAGCGCTTTCAACGCTTTAAGCGCGGCGTCAAAATCCGGCGGATTCGTCAGCTCCTTCACATATTCAACGTAGCGCACGGTATTCATTTTATCGACGATAAATATCGAGCGCGCCAGGAGCCGTAATTCTTTGATCAGTACGCCGTATTTGAGGCCAAAATCGGCGTCACGATGATCGGAAAGCGTTGTTACTTTCGTGATATCGAAAGCGTCGCAAAAACGCTTCTGGGCAAACGGAAGGTCCATGCTGACAAAGATCACCGCGACATCTTTGGAGAGCGCGGCCGCTTCGTCATTAAACCTCTTTATTTCGGTATCGCAGACCGGGGTATCAAGCGATGGCACCGCGGCAATAAGCTTGATCTTGCCCTTAAAGCTTGAGAGCGCGACCGCCGAAAGATCGCCGTTAAGAAGCGTCGCATCGGGCGCCGGCATGCCGGCTTTGATCTCTGCGCCCACTAAGGTCAATGGATTTCCTTTAACCGTAACTATCTTTGATCGTTCCACAGTAATCCTCCTTATGCAGCAGAAGAAAAATTTTTCATCTTACGCCGGCTTGATCCCTTTTACGGGAGTGCCGATCTTAAGCGGATTGCAGAGGTGCTCCGCTTTGACGGCGGTGCGCCCGCAGGTATTACAAATGTACGCGAGCTCCTTGACCTTTTCGTTACAGAGATGGCGCGCATCGGGAAATATCGAGCCGCACCAGTCGCATTTCTTATCTTTGCCGCTGATCGGCGCGCAGAGGTGTCCCGCTTCGCCCGCCGGTTGCAGACAGGTCGGGCACCCTCCGGTGAGCTGTTTCTCAGGGGCGCTTTTGTGCGAAACATCGACGGCGACCTTCAGTTTGACCTGGAACTCCCCGAACTTCCCGCCGTGCACCGACCCGCGCTCTTCAACCACCTCAAAAAAATGAACCGTCTCACCAGAAGCGACGACCTGCGCGATCGCCCCTTTGACGGCTTCCGAAAACCCCGCCGGTGAACTTCCCACGATCTCAATCATCCTGAACATATCTTTTCCTCCTCGTGCCGGAATCACCCCGGGCTGGTCCGGCAGTCACATCCTTTTTTTTGAAGGATCAACAATTGTTCCGGGGGAGTGTCAATATACCTATCCTGCCGCGCCGCTCCCGTCGCCGCTCGTGCATCCAGCGGACTCCGGTGGAAATACCCGCGGTTGATCATTTCAGCAACGAGCTGTTCGTGTCTTCGGTAGAGCGCCCGCAGTTTACCGCGCCACCGCATCGTTTCAGGATGATGCGCGTATCCTTTTTTTCGCCGCGTTATAACCGACCATATCGCGTGAAGCTCCCGATGTTCGCCGAGCAGATGAGCGCGGCATAAACGCTCCGGTGCTATATCCCAGATCCTCACGGATCTTTTATCCTTCTTTTCTTTTGCCGATCTGGTGGTCAAACATAAAGAGGCCGTTTGTCGAATCGCCGATACGTTTGAGCTGCTCAACAATAACACTCGCGTTCGCCTCTTCCTCAACCTGTTCGGTAATATACCACTGAAGCATGATCTGCGTCGCGGTGTCGTCCTCTTTCTTCGCCGTCTTCAGGAGGTCGTTTAAGAGCGCGGTGATCTTAAGTTCGTGTGCGTAGACGTCCTGAAATGCCGCGAGCGCCGACTTCCATTCGCGTTTAGGAGCCTCGATAGCGGCAAATTCGACGACGCCGCCGCGCTCAAGAAGATACTCATACAGTTTCATCGCGTGGCCGTTCTCTTCTTTCGCCTGGACCTTCAGCCATGCCGCTATCCCCGGCCAATTCTGAGCAGCGAAATGCGCCGACATTGACAGATAGAGATATGACGAATAGAGCTCTGCGTTGACCTGCTTATTGATCGCTTTTTGGATCTTTTCATTGATAGCCATGTATCCTCCTGTTAGTTTTAGAGCCTTTGGTGATTTATTTTACTCTGCTGGCACGTCGAAGTCAAGCGGCGCGACTCCGCGACGATTAATTATTTTTTCAAGATCGCCTTCAGGTCGTCATCGGGATTGGTGATCGGTTTTACCGCGAACGTATCAACGAGGATCTTCAGGACATTCGGTGATATAAACGCCGGCAGCGTCGGGCCCAGCCGTATATTCTTGATCCCCAGCGAGAAGAGCGTCAGCAGAATACAAACGGCCTTCTGTTCATACCAGGAGAGAACAAGCGAGAGCGGCAGCTCGTTAACATCGCATTTGAAAGCGCCGGCGAGCGCTACCGCGATCTTGATCGCCGAGTATGCGTCGTTACACTGGCCGACATCGAGCAGACGCGGCAACCCGTCAATAGTACCGAAATCGTGCGTGTTAAAACGGAACTTTCCGCACGCAAGCGTCAGTATCATGCAATCGGCCGGGACTTTTTCGGCGAACTCGGTATAATAATTCCTGCCCGGTTTCGCGCCGTCACAGCCGCCGATCAGGAAAAAATGCCTGATCTTCCCTGCTTTGACAGCCTCAATGACCTTCGGCGCGGCCCCCAGGACCGCGTTATGGCCGAAACCGACAAGAATATCGGCGCTTTTCTCTTCACTTTTAAAACCGCCCAGCTCTTTGCTTCTGCGGATAATGGCGCCGAAATCTTTTTTGCCGTTGACCGCGTTGATATGCGCCACGCCGGGCCATTCGACCAGGCCCGTCGTAAAGATCCGGTCTTTATAGGAAGGGCGCGGCTTCTGGATGCAATTGGTCGTCATGAGGATCGCTGCGGGAACGCCATCGAATTCCGCCTGCTGGTTTTGCCACGCGGTACCGAAATGGCCCGCAAGGTGCGGATACTTATTAAGAGCGGGATAACCGTGCGCGGGAAGCATTTCGCTGTGGGTATATACATTAACCCCGGCACCCTCCGTCTGCCGCAGCAGCTCTTCAAGATCATGCAGGTCATGGCCCGATACGATGATCGCCGGCCCCTTTTTAACACCGACCGTTACCTTCGTCGGTACCGGATGACCGAGGCGTTTGGTATGCGCGCCATCCAGGATCTCCATGCATTTCAGGTTCGTCTTGCCGAACTCCATGATGAGCGCAACAAGGTGATCCGCCGTCAAGCTGTCATCGACGAGCGCGGACAACCCCTTATAAAGGAAGCTGTTAACCTCCTCATCTTCCGCTTCGAGGATCAGGGCGTGGTCCGCGTAGGCCGCCATACCTTTGAGCCCATAGAGAAGGATCTCGCGCAAGGAAGCGATATCCTTGTCAACGGCGAGCGGCGGCGTCGCCATAAGCGCCGCGGCCTGTGCCGCAAGACCTTTGATATCAGCGGCGGGAGTAAATTCCGCGGCGGGAGTGATCGTGCCGGAAAACTCCCTGCCATTGGTTTTCTTATATTCAGCGAAAAAAAGCGCCTTAAGAGCGTTCCTGGTCGCGCATGCTTTGCGGATCGCCTTCTCGAGAGAAGCGGGATCAAAATCGACGTTGGTAACCGTTGAAAATAGCCCTTCAATAAGGACCAGGTCGGCGCCTTTGTTCTTGACGCCGAGACCACGCAAAAGTTTTCCATACACCGCAACGCCGATAAGCGCGCGTATGAGAAGATCCTGAAGATCGGCCGTCTCCGGAGCTTTACCGCAGATACCGCTCACCGTACACCCTTTTTCATGTGCCGCCTGTTCACATTGTCTGCAAAACATTCGACCTCCTCTGATCTAAGCGTTGACGTGACCATTCAACTTTCGTGGCATAATGATACTATTTTAATCCCATTTTGTCAAGAAAAAAAATTCTTCTTCTCCGCGAACCGAAACGCGGATTACTTTGTGCAACACCCCTGATCTTTCACGCCCAGCTTCTTTAATATCATCATCGCCGGACACCAGTTAGTGAATGCCGACTGGAACAGGTTCGCTCCGACAAAAGCAGTAAACCAAAGCCAGTAGTGGCTCACATAGTGAGCAAGTATCAGGCTCACCAGCACGAAAAATCCCGCCATACCGCGTAATATTCGATTAGTCATGATACACCTCCTGTAACAGCTCTGCTCCTTGGATAACTAGACACCAGTCACGAGCCCATCACCCGTTCACGCTTTTTTCTTCTGCCTCATAACCATGTAATATATCACCGGCACCGCAGTCCGCGATAATAGCGTCGAAGCGATCTCCCCCGCCATCAATGAGAGCGCCAGCC
>JBAWYO010000149.1:0-4438 GCA_037143495.1 Candidatus Omnitrophota bacterium
GCCCCTTAAGAGCGTCGGCCTGCTTAAGATCGGTATCTGAAGCGCTGCAGACATCATCAATGATCCCGATCGCTTTATCGATCGATGCCGCACGCACATAGGTATCAGCGGCCAGCAGGATCGCCTCCGTTTTCGCGAAACGCTCGTCCATCCGGGCCGCGCCGATGAGGGCATCGGCTGACCTGACCCGGTACGATGTTTCAAGCGCGTCAAAGAGCGGCAATTCCGCATAGATCCCCGCATTGTTATTCAGGCGATTGGTAGGATTATTCAAACGCGAAACATCAAAATCGTTCTGGGTAAACGAGCGCTGGCGCATCTTTGCGCCGAAAACAAAGACCTGATCGTCACTCTGGACAACCGAAGCTTCCGCTCTCACCCGCAGCTGGCCGCCAGCAGCCGCTTCGAGCTTCTGCGCTATCGCCATCTCTACGCTGACCGCCTGCTCCTGAAGGTGCGGATAATACGCCACAACCTGTTCGCAAAATTCATTGAGCGAGAGAGCGATGGTCTCCTCGGCTCTCGCCGCGGTGGTCCTTATCACCATGATCGCTGTGATCGCGATCACTAGCGCGATCTTATGCATTTTGTTCATATAGGTCTCCTTATACACCGCGGCCTGTCTGCCCTTCCTTATACATAAGCGCTGACCTAGCGGCCGGCGCAATTCTTCATACAAGCGATGATCTTAAGCACCTCTTTGTTACCAATGGAATAAAAAACTTTATTCTCTACCTTAGCAGCTGTCAGGACGCCCTGCGCTCTCATCGCCGCCAAATGCTGGCTCGTCATTGACTGGGAGATCCCCAGCGCCCGCTGAAGCTCGGATACTGAAAATTTTCCCGCGCACCCTAAGATCATCAATATGCGCAGCCGGGCCGGATGCGCGATCGACTTAAGCGCACGGCTGGTCTTCTGCAATGCTCGTTCATCAACAGAATTCTTCATGTTCATAAGTATATTGTAATATTCTAATATTGTCAAGCATAAAAAATATCTTTCCATATCGATAAAAAACGGCCCTGCCTGATCACTCAGGCAGGGCTTATACAATTTGAACACCAGATTATTGCACTCTTAAAACGCGTAATTGATCGACGTGATCAGCTGCGTATCGTTCTTCTTCGCGTCATTCGAGGGAGCATTGTTATAATCATCAATGAAACTGACCTTGAAGAGGAGGTTCTCGGCGATCGGGTTATTGAAAGCGGTCTCGGAGTGCACCCGGTATTTGTTCGCGCCCTTGGTTGATGAATACATCGTCACATCCTCAGTCAGGTGCGACGCCTTAATAAGCCTTCGGTCAAGAAAGAGCCGGGTCGTGATCATCGGATCGGTCGCGCTTTTAGTTCCATCGAGAAATTTTGTATAGCTGATACCGGCGCCAAGTTCAGCGAGCGCCTTCCAATCCTCGCTATTCGCGAACTGGTAGCCTAAGCCTGCGCTCGGGATGACACGATAATTGATATTCGCGAAGCGATCGTGGTCGCCTTCAACTTTACCGAAGAGGAACCATGTCTCATCCACAATATTGTAGCCATAGCGGCCCAGCGTGTACCACTTCTGACCGTCAAGACGGCGATTAGAGCTGGAATTAAAGATCGAACCCTTCAGGTTGATCTCATCCTGGGCGGTCTTGCGGTCAGCGCTCGCCGCGAGCGAAAAACTCGCTTTCTTTGTGTTGCCGTTCGACTGATTGTACCCGGCGCCGATCTGGCGTTTCCAGGCGGAAGCCTCAGCCGCGTAACCGGCGACAACCGGCACCATAACCAAACAGAGCACAGCGACTGCCATTTTTGCTGATCTTTTTTGCATACGCTCCTCCTCTATTGTTTCCACGATCTAAACTTTATTCTTAAAACGATTTTTTTACTATACTATATTAAGGAAAGATTGTCAATACTTAGCCCTCTTCACAACTCTCCCCGCAAAGAAAAATTTGCCTTTTGGCGGATCCGATGATATACTTATATAAGGAAGAAAAAAGTATTTTTGCATATTTCACGTACGCTATCGCAGCTGAATCATACTGGAGGACCCCATGGAAACGTTCAGAAAATTGAAAAGAGCTTTTTTTTACGTAACATTATTAATTCTTTTGATAAGTTTTTATCCTCTCCCCTGTCACGCCGCTCCCGCTCCTCTTCATTTCATTAATCTGACGGATAAGGTTGCCGTGGTTGGACAATCAATCCGCTTCACGACACAGGCTATTTCCATCGATGGAGTATATGCAACAAACTACTCCGTCAGCGGTCTTCCTTCTACTGCCCAATATTCTACCGATGTTGACGGCAATGGAAAAACTTTGGTAAGCGTTCAGTGGTTCAAGCCCTGGTACGGCGAAGAAAAAACGTATCCGGTTACTTTCACAGCATATAATAATGTAACGGGGGCATCGGTTTCTCAAAAAATCTACCTCTCCGTGATGACCCCGACGCAGCCGGTACAAACTGTCGTAACCGGCAGCATGCTCCGCAACCCGATGCTCTACGACCGTTTTATCGTCTACGAGGACGCCTCCTCCGGGTTCAATAAAATATGTCTCTACGACACCCTGTATCCTTCGATCATCGACATCGCCTCCTCGAACACCTACACGTCTCCTTTCATGGTGGGCATGGACGCGGTATACTGGCAGGACACCAGAACAAATCCCGCTTCAGTCATGAAATATGATATTTCGACAGGAGCACTGACAACGGTAACTCAGGGCGCACCTGCCTATTCCGGCGGAGCCAGTTACGATAACGCGACCGTTTCCGTAACCTCGAACAATAGCGGAACGTTAACCGGGCTTAAGATTTCTTACGATGACGGCTTATTCTACACTATCCTGCAAAACGCGCTGGTCTCTCCACATCCGTCCATCTACAAAGACAGAGTTGCCTATATAGGAAGAACCGCGCAGGGACAGATGGCATTATGCCTGATCGACCTGAATTACACGCCAACAATAACTTCGGTCGAGCCTGCCGGCCCCGGGAACGGCGGGTTGATCGTTATCAACGGAAAACACCTCTTTGGGCCGGCATCGGGCGCTATCTGGCTAAAAAGCGGCTCCGTTCTCTTCACCCCCTCGGTCGTCAGGGCGGGTGGCGACATACAGCAGGCGTTTTTTGATTATGACAGAGACATATATGACCCGAGCAATCTCTACCCGCCGGTGGCTACCTATACCGTTACGATCGGAAATAGTAATGCGGACAATTCGGTCGTCGCGCATCTGGGCAAGCGAGCGCTGACACCTTTCATATCTCTCGACACGAGCAGATGGTGCACGAACGGCGCCTCACTGGTACTCACGCCGCTCTCGCCGTACAGCATGAAGATAGACATAGCTCTGGGGCCGGTGGTTAATTCTCAATTGATCTACGAAATATATCGCTGCGAAAGCACCAATTCCCTTTATCCGACCCCTTCCAACCTGCGATGGACACTGATAAAAGCCCAGGATGCTGCAACCTACATTGACACGAGCCTGCAACCGGGTACCAGCTATTCCTATCAGGTGATAGAGCTCCTCTCAATGGTCAGATCTTATGTCACCACCGAATCAACGTTGTACCTCCCGGACCCAGCGAATATCCCGATGGCTCCGTCGAACCTGTATCTGACCGGCACATCGACCAACCAGATAGACATGACCTGGCATGACAATTCTAATAATGAAGCCGGATTCAGGCTGGAGCGCAGCCCCGACGGAACAACCGGATGGACACAGATAGCAACGCCCCTGAATAACTCGACGAGTTATTCCGATTCTGGTTTAAGCGACGGCACCAACTATTATTACCGGATACGCGCGACTAATACCGCGGGCGATTCACCTTTCTCAAATATAACGATGACCGGCACCGATCGGATCAATCCGTCGAACCTTACCGCGCTGCCCATGGAGGGCGGCAACCGGGTAGTCCTGCAATGGACCAGTGCGCTCAATAACCGGGCGGGATTCAACATCTACCGTTGGACGGGATTCGCCTGGGGAACCCCCATAGCCTCGACACCGGCTACCGTAAAAACGTACACCGACAGCGGGCTGACCGCAAATACAAAATATTACTATAAGGTGGCTTCAACCAACGATAATCGTGACGCAAAACCGGCGCCGGAGGCTATGGTCACCACAACGCCTGCAAACAGCACCCAGGCTCCCGTAGCGCCTTCGAATCTGATCGCGACCCCCGCATCGAGCTCGCAGATAAATCTCTCCTGGAGCGATCTCTCGAACAACGAAACGGGCTTCAAGATAAAACGCAAAACAGGTGCCGGGGACTTTACGTTATTCACGACCGCTTCCCTGAACTCCGGCAGTTACAGCGATACGGGACTTGTCGCAGGAACGACATATGCGTATCAAGTGTGCGCCACGAACGCGATGGGCGATTCAGGATGGATCACGTCAGCAAGTGTGACGACGCCGCAAAATACGCAG
>JBAWYO010000150.1:0-4390 GCA_037143495.1 Candidatus Omnitrophota bacterium
GAAGGGCCATCGCTCAACGGATAAAAGGTACTCCGGGGATAACAGGCTTATCTCCTCCAAGAGTTCACATCGACGAGGAGGTTTGGCACCTCGATGTCGGCTCATCGCATCCTGGGGGTGGAGAAGCTCCCAAGGGTCGGTCTGTTCGCCCGTTAAAGCGGTACGTGAGCTGGGTTCAGAACGTCGTAAGACAGTTCGGTCCCTATCTGTCGTGGGTGTAGGATATTTGAGGGGAGTTGTCTATAGTACGAGAGGACCTAGATAAACGGACCTAGGGTGTGCCAGTTGTCACGCCAGTGGCAGATGCTGGGTAGCTATGTCCGGACGGGATAAGCGCTGAAGGCATATAAGCGCCAAGCCCCCCCTAAAACAAGATATCCCAGCAGCCTTCGGGCTGCTCTGAAAGCGCCTCATAGACTATGAGGTTGATAGGTCCCGTGTGTAAGCGCCGAAAAGGCGTTAAGCTTAGGGATACTAATCTGCTGAGAGGCTTGACCATTTATTTCCGCTCTAAGCAAAAGGCGGAAACGGCCAATATAGATCGGGTAGTTGATTCTCTTTAGGTTACATGTTGTTAATGTTTTACGAAGGGATCCATTTCCTTCAAATGATTTGTCGGTGCTCAGAGCGAAGGGGCCACACCCGTTCCCATCCCGAATACGGAAGTTAAGCCCTTCAGCGTCGATGGTACTTGTCTGGCAACGGACTGGGAGAGTAGACCAGTGCCGGCATTAATAAGACCTCGCTATCCGAAAGGGTAGCGAGGTCTTTTATTTGTCTGGAGGTGGTTGAGAAAACAAGAGGAGAATATTTTACTCGATCTTTTTTTGTGAGCCCTGAATATTGATATTAAAAAATAACGATTTTAACTATTGACTTTGCTTTACTATGTGATATGATGTTTGTGCGGAGAAAAAATTATAATTGTTTTTTTTGATCAATGAGGAAAAGCTTCTGAAAAGTTTTTAATGCCGTAGGGGTGAACCAGAACATGGAGGGCAGCTATGAGAAAAACATCAGTTACAGCAGTGCTTGCCGCGGTAGTAGTGAGTTTTTTGTTTGGATGCCTCAAGGAGGCGGGAGCAGCGGTTATCAACGTACCGACGCAGTATGCGACGATCCAGGCGGCTATTAATGCTGCTTATCCAAATGACATAATTTTGGTTGCCCAGGGTTTGTATAGGGAAAATCTGGACATAGCAAAGCCGCTCACGTTAAAAAGTGTGACGGGCGCGCCTGAGAGTACCTGTATTTCCGGTCTCGATGTGAGCAAACCAGCTGTCAAGGTTCACGATGTCGTAGGCAATATCGCCATATCAAATCCCCGCGTTACGATAGCGGGCTTTAAGATCACCAACGGCGGAGGCGGGCAGGTCGGCTGGGGTGGGATACTGGTAGGCAATGTCGATGATATAGGGATATATAACAATGTCATCACGGCTAATAGAGCTTACGCCCCGGGGATCTACTTAGGATCCGGTACTAAAAAGTTTGACATCAGGCGAAACACCATCACGCGTAATAATGCGTCGTTTGGCGGCTTGCAAGTCGATACATGCGTTGATGCATCCGGCGCGATCGCTAATAATGTCATTGCTTTCAACAATGGCATGAGTCTTGGCGGCGGCGTCTATTTGAATACCAATGGACGAAATCTGCTTAAAGTTACCTTGACGAATAACACGATCGCCTATAACACAAGTAGCGGAACCGTCGGTGCGGGGATATACGCCTATGATACGAGATCCTTACTTGATTACCGTCTCAAGAATAACATTATCTGGGGGAATACAACGTCGAGTTATACCACATATCCGGAGGCGAGAAATGTATGCGGGGTCTCCCTTCATAATACGCTGCAGACGTACAATGATGTGGAGGGCATTAAGGGGGTCGGCATGCCTGTCTTTACCAATATCGACGCTGATCCACGCTTTGCGTCCAGCGCTAATCTGCATCTTTCGGCCGGATCGCCCTGCTTAGATGCTGGAGATCCGTCAGATGATAATTCCAACGAGCCGGTGCCGAGCGGCGGTAACATCGACATCGGCGCGTTCGGAAACACCCCGGGAGCAGGCGTGAACGTGAACGTCGGCCCCATTATCAGCCCGATAGCTGATATGCAGATCAAGGCTGGCGCACTGTTCGAGTTTGCGATACCGGCAACTGACAGTAACGGCGATACGATCAGTTACGCCATGTATCAGGCGGGAGATATTGATCATAATGGAATATTAACGCCAGTAGACGCTTTATCTATTGCTAATATAGTGGGAGCCAAGGTCGGTTCCTTGAATTGGAATGCTGAAGCAGACCTGTATCGGAACTCAGCTGCCAGCAACGGGGTTATCACGGGTGATGATTACTCCGCAGCGTTGAATCTGATCAATCTCGGCAGAACCATGCTGCCTGCGGGGCTTTCGGTTAATCAGAATGGCCAGCTCTCCTGGATCCCAACAACCACTCAGGTTGGAACCTATGCGGTGACCGTTGTGGCATCTGACGGGAAGTTCAAGGACGCAAGGATGTTCAGCATTACGGTAACGAAATAGAATCAAAGCAGTGTCGTCTCCTCGCGCAAAAAAAAAGGGGGGGGCGACACTGCGAAGTCCTCTGGTATATGGAGGAAGGAGATCTAGAAGTATTTTAAAATAAGTCTTGACACCGGTAGAAGAGTGTTCTACAATATGATCATAGTAGAAGGTGATTAGAAGTCGTAGCCGCAGGGGTATGATGACTAACCTTGCGGCGTTTTTGCTAATCACGATTCGCTAGAATCTTACAAGGAAGGAGGAAAATTCAAAATGGCAAAAGGAACAGTGAAATGGTTCAATGACCAGAAGGGTTACGGGTTTATTACGCCTGAAGATGGGAAGGATGTATTCGTGCATCACAGCTCAATTCAGGGTGAAGGATATAAATCGCTCGCCGAAGGTCAGCAGGTCGAGTTTGAGATCACCAAAGGTCCCAAAGGCGATCAGGCGACTAACGTCGTGAAGCTATAACCTGAAGTTCATGTAAAAAAGAGGCCCGGCATTTTTTGCCGGGTCTCTTTTTTTTGTGTAACACCGTCGGAAAACGCATCCTCTCCACAATTATTTTCGAAGACCCTTGTATTTTTAAAATAGTATGATATACTTGCATTGCAGTAAGAAGGGTCTTTGAAATGCAGTTGCAGTAAGTGTAAAAGGCAAACCATTCGAAAGGGTGGGACGCAACCTGCGAACCAGAATATGACGTGGTTCCGGGTTGCCGTGGGCGGTGAGTGAAGCAGCCCATGGCAAAGCCACAGGCCTGAGTGAGTAGTTGTTCACCTGGCAGCTGGGCCGCCGCTAGTAAAAACCCATTCGTTCGAGTGCGAATGGGTTTTTTTGTCGTCTTATACTGAGGACTTTTAAAAAGGTGTTAGAGGCGCAGATTTTTCCGCGCAGAGAGAAGGTGGTGCCCGATGAAAAACATCGTGATCGCTCTAGCAGGCGCACTCCTTCTCCTCGCGGCTCATTTGACCGGAGCTAAAGCAACGTCAATTTTTGAGGGATCGTTCATGGCAGGAAGCGCCTCATGGTATTCTCAGAGGGATCCGGGAGTTCTCGCCACGACCGCTAATATGGAGATCTTTAATGATCAGGACCTGACATGCGCGATCTGGGATGTCCCCTTCAATACACTCATCAAGGTCACCAATCGCAAGAATGGACGGTCGATCACGGTAAGGGTCAATGACCGGGGCCCGGCGAAGCGGCTCGTTGACCGGGGGCGTATTATCGATTTGTCCAAAAAAGCATTCGCGAGCATCGCTGATCTGCGCGAAGGGATTATTGATGTCGAGGCGGTTATTATGCCGGGGAGATGAGCGTGCGGGGCTATCTCTGGTGAGCAGGCGCGCAGGCGGGTTTATAGATCAGGATAATATATAAAAAAAGGGCCGTGATGATCACCGCGAGACCTTGCACGAGGTACATCGCGGGGGAGATCCACGGCCCATTATTCATGCAGAGGTTCTGAAGGGGAAAGTTGAGCGGGTCTGATCCAAATGGTACACGGTTGATCGGGAACCAAACCTTAGAGAATATCAAGGAAATACCAGCGAAGAGCCAGCAATGCCAGGTTTTCCACGAGAGCTTTCTCAGCGCCTGTATCGAGAATGCCACCAGGATTGGTAGAAAGGTCAGAAGGTGGCGACTTTCAGGGTCAATGCTTAAACCGAGCAGCATCAAAAGCGCAAGAGACATCCCCATGCCATAGCCCCCGGCAATTCTGCAAATGTCCTTCCAAAGGAAAATCGCGACCAGTGTTATCGGCCCAAAAAAAACCACATGGGCGATCAGAAAAATCATTGCGCGCGCGCAGGTCCCGGTAAACGCGACATACAGGGTATATGCTTCTATGG
>JBAWYO010000151.1:0-4368 GCA_037143495.1 Candidatus Omnitrophota bacterium
CGAATGATCTCGCGGCGGATATGTTCTCTTTCGGCCCGTTCATTCCGCACCCGGATACGCCGTTGCGTGATGTGCCCCCGCCAACGACCGAAGTCATCCTTGAAGTCATCGCCCGCGCCCGGATCGAGAACCCGAAAGCGCAGATCCTGGTGAATACCTCGTTTGAGACCCTTGATCGCGAGAATGCCATCCGGTTAGGGCTGCTCGCCGGCGCGAATTCCCTGATGATCAATGTAACGCCCCAGAAATATCGACCGCTGTATACGATCTATCCCGATCGCGCCGGTATCGATATGGATATCAAGACCAGGATCGATGCGGTGCTGGGCGTGTTGCGTTCGATCGGCAGGGCGCCGACCGATCTGGGAATGATATAGAGGGTATACGCCTCCTGAGTAAACGCTTTACTTTGGCCCTCGCTATAGTTATAATTAGCGTATATGGAATACGCCGCTAAAACAAGCTGGGTTCGCGCTCTCGGCGCAATAATTACGACGCCCCGTATCCTTCTTCCTTTTGCTGTCATCGCGTTCATAGAGTTTCTTTTTCTTGAAGTCCTCTACTTTTCCGCACGGCCTCCGCTTTTGGGCAGTTTCGGTCTTCTCCTGCAACGTCTTTACGGGACAAGGGTCCTTCATTACCCCGGCAGCTTGTTGCTATTGTCGCAGCTGGTCTATGTATTCCATCTCATGGTGTATGTTGTTGCGGGGTTATTTGCGGCCTCTCAGGCGGCAGTTTTTCTGGTTGAGGGGTATCCCGCGTGTACTTCACAAATCCCGTTGCGCAAAAAGGCCGCCGCGGGACGCTTTTTTTTCTGTGCAGCATATGCGGGGTTAACCCTTCTTGTCGCTGCGTGCGCCGCGGGTCTTGTCAGGGTCGTTTTTGATCTCGCGGCACCGCTGATCGCCCGCGCCGCGTTCTTCGTCAACGCGGGAGGGTACCGGTTTATTTTTGTGGTTTTTTCATTCGCGGCCGGCACCGCCGTCAGGGTTATCCTGATAAGCGCGATACCGCTGATGGTTCTGCATGAGCGGGGAGCGCTTAAAACGGTTGTCACGGGCGTGACGACCGGTTTGTTGCATTTTCCGCTTCTCTGCGTCCTGCTCTTTCCATCGCTCTGTCTCTATTTTCTCTCAAGCGTTTCAAGGACCTACGCCGGCGCGTTGGCCGGCGTAACGGCGCCCGAAATTAACCTGTACCTGTCGGCAGTATCGATTATAATAACCGCGGCGGCAGATTGTTTCGCCGTTGTCTGCGTAACTCAATGGATACTCGAACATGAACGTCCGTGACGGTTTAAAAAAATGGCGAGTCTTTCTGCTCTTGGCGCTGATCCTCGTGTTGACCGGCGCCGCGCTTGCGCTGGTGAGCGATAGTTATAACTATCGCGCCGAGCGGTTTCTCTATCGGACGCTGCAGCATAACCGCAGTTTTCTTGCCATGCCCGAGACGGCTTCTCCCGCTCTTGTCGCGGGGATCGAAAAGGACCTTCAGGCCCTCGTGCGCACCTATCCGCGTTCGGGCGCGGTACGCAATGCGCAGACCGTTTTGGCGGAATTTTATCTCTTTAACCGGAGATTCGACGAAGCCCTCGCGCAGGTCGATACCCTCTTGCGCGTTTACAGCCGCGACCGCTATATCGCGAGCACGGCACAGTTTTTAAAAGGCGTCGCGTATGAGAAGGAAGGGAAGTGGGAGAAGGCCCGACGGGAATACGCGATACTCCAGCGAGAGTACCCAGAGACAACATCGGGGATGAACGTACCGGTCTATATCGCTCAATACTATCTTTCAAAAAAAATGACGAAAGAAGCCGCCCGGGAGTATGCGTACGGCGCTTTTTTTTACCGGCGACTCGCGCGACAGCTTCAGGGGACCCCCCGGGGATATCGGGCGCGGTCGCTGCTGATGCAGGTTCTCGCGTGCTTGAATAAGTATGAGGAGGCGGGACGCGTTCTCGAAGAAACGATCGAGCTTTATCCCGGTACACAGACGTACGAGCAGCAGCTGCCGAACATCGAGACCATATACGAAAAGATCCTGAAGCGGCCTGATCAAGTGTTGGCGCTCTATAAAAAGATCTACGGCAGGATGACCGACCGAAAAGCAAAAGAAGCGCTTCAAGCAAAGATCGCGAGAGTACAATCGCGTATGCGCGCGCCATGAAGACATTTTCTACGGCGGTTATCGGCGGCGGCGCCGCCGGCATCGTCGCGGCGATCACCGCCGCTTCAGCCGGCGAGCGGGTCGTTATCTGCGATAAGATGCCGCAGCTGGGCAAGAAGATACTCGCCTCCGGTAACGGACGATGCAACCTCTTAAACAAAGATCTCTCCGAGGAACATTATAACCCCGCGGCACGTTCCCTGGTGCGTTCGGTATTTGAACGCGCGGGTCTCTCCGTCATGACCGATTTTTTTAAGAAACTAGGTCTTGAGCTCTGCGAGCGGGAAGGACGGATCTTTCCCCGCACTAATCAGGCCTCGTCGGTGATGCGGGTGCTGGAGATCGAGATCGCGCGGCTGGGGATCCCGCTGGAGCTCGGTTTCGACGCTGTCGCGATCGAGGCCCAGGCAGGAGGCCTGCGAATAACCTCAAAGTCCGGCGCTGCTATCGCCTGCCGCGTCGCGATCATCGCGTGCGGGGGGAGGACCTACCCCGCGTACGGTTCAGACGGCAGTTTTTATCGTGTTCTCGAACGCAGGGGGCACACCATCGTTGATCCGGTGCCCAGCGCCGTTCCGCTGGTCGTCAAAGACCAGCTCTGTCATTTTCTGCAGGGGCAGCGGATGCCGGCACGCGTGAGAAGCCTGATCGACGGAAAAGTCGCCAGCGAGTCCGACGGAGAGCTGCTCTTTGCCCAGTATGGTTTATCGGGGACATGCATACTCGATGTGAGCGAAGAGATATCGATAGCGATAAACCGTGACCACAAAAAGGACGTCGCCGTTAGTATTGATCTGGCCCCCTTTATGAGCCTTCCCGAACTTACTGATGAGATCGCCCGGAGGATGCGCGGCGGCAGCGCGGGCGAGGATATGCTCGTCGGTATCCTGCCGAACAAGTGTTCCCGGGCTCTTGCGGCGTTTGGTAAGGGGAAAGCCGCGCGCGACGTCGCCGCGGCGATTAAAGAAAAAAAGTTTACCGTGCTCGGCACGCGCGGATGGAATGAGGCCGAGTTTACCAGCGGCGGTGTCTCGCTCAAAGAGGTCGATGAGCATTCGCTCGGTTCCAAAGTACAGAAAGGCCTCTATTTCGCGGGGGAAGTCCTCGATGTCGACGGTAAGAGGGGCGGTTATAATCTCGCTTGGGCATGGGCTTCCGGTATGATCGCGGGGCGCGCGCGATGAGCGTTTATGATATTGCCGTTATCGGCGCCGGCGCGGCCGGTTCACTCGCGGCCGTGCGGGCCGCGCAGTGCGGAGCGAAAGTGGCGCTTATCGAGCGCAATGACCGTATCGGCCGCAAGATCCTGCTGACCGGTAATGGCCGCTGCAATATAACCAATAGCGCCGATCTTGAGACGTTTGTCGACAGGTTCGCAGAGCGCGGGCCGTTCCTGAGAACCGCGTTATATGCGTTTTTCAACCGGGAACTTCTTGAACTTTTCAGCGCTAAAGGGCTTGAATTTCGCGAGGAAGTGGGTGGTTGTTTTTTCCCGGTGACCGATACGGCATCTTCGGTGATCAGCGTTCTTATGGAATATCTCGCGCAGTTTCATGTCGATGTCATTTATGGTATGCGCGTTACCGGAGTACGGCAGCAGGCCGGAGGCTTTTTGGTGGAGGGATGCGGGTGCCCCGGGATTGAAGCCCACAGGATCATCCTTGCATGCGGGGGAGGCACCTATCGGACGACCGGCACCACCGGAGACGGGTACCTCATCGCCCAGAAGCTGGGACATCTGGTTATCGCGCCGCGGCCGGCGCTCGTTCCACTGGTGACGAGCGATCAGTGGGTCAGGGAAGTACAGGGAGTTTCATTAAAAGAAGTGGAAGCGTCTCTTGCCGGGAACAAAAAAATAGCAGGGCGGGGCGATATGCTCTTTACCCATTTCGGTATTTCCGGCCCCCTCGCGCTTAATATCAGCGGCATGGTCGTCGAACGGTTGGCCGCGGAACGCACGGTCGGTCTGCGTATTGATCTTAAGCCGGGGGAGCGGGTCGAAGAGGTTGATGCCGAGCTGGGAAGAATTTTTAAAATCCACGGCGCGGCCGAACTAAAAACAGTCATGAAGAGTATCCTGACGCAGCGGCTCGTTCCGATCATTTTAAATCTTGCCGGCATTGACGCCGCCCGCCGGGCGAGCCAGGTCGCGAATGTCGAGCGTCGGCGCCTTGCCGCGTTGCTCAAGGGATTACCGTTGAC
>JBAWYO010000152.1:0-4342 GCA_037143495.1 Candidatus Omnitrophota bacterium
CCGCTCTTCGAGGCGCAGATCACTAAAGATGAGATCAGGAAGCTTTCCCGTCAGATGCGCCTGGCAACGTGGGATAAGCCTTCATTTGCCTGTCTTGCCTCTCGCTTTCCGCATGATACCCTGATCACGAAGAAGAAGCTCGGCGTCGTTGACGCCGCGGAGTCGTTTGTCAGGAGGCTTGGTGTGCGGCAGGTGCGTGTGCGCCATTACGGAGAGCTCGCGCGCATTGAGGTTTCACCGGAGGATATCGGCCTGGTGGCAAAAACCGCCAACGCGGCACGTGTTGTCGCGCGCTTCAAACGATTCGGTTTTAAATATGTGACGGTTGATCTTGGGGGATATCGAACGGGAAGCATGAATAAATAAAAGAAAGGTATCGATGCTGCAGAAAATTGCCATGATAGCGGCGGTTGTGTTGCCGTTCTGGAATATACCGCTCATTGCCCGTATCATTAAAAGGCGCTCTTCCAAGGACATCAGCCTCTATTGGGCGATCGGCGTCTGGGTATGCCTGATGTTGGTGGCGCCTTCGGGGTTTGTCTCGCCCGATCCGGTCTGGAAGGTCTATAATATCGTTAATTTTGTCCTTTTTACGCTGGTGGTGATCTTTGTCCTGGCATACCGGAAAAAGTAAGTGTAATTTTTTTCTTGCTTTGTCGCGTCCCTGATATTACTATAGAGGCTGCGTTTTTCAAGGAAACCACGATGGCGTATAAACTATTGATCGTTGACGATGAAAAAGAGGTCATCGCGAACCTTACGCCGGTATTGGTCAGGGAAGGCTACGAAGTGGAAGCCGCCTATGACGGGGAAGAGGCGCCGGCAAAGATAGATTCCGCGAATCCAAACATCGTCCTTCTCGATATTCAGATGCCGAAATTGAACGGCTTCCAGGTCCTGGAAAAGATGAAAGCGAAAGGGGACCAGCACTGGCGTCCGGTGATCATCATGAGCACGCTCACCGAGCTCGAGACGATGAAAAAGTGCTATGAACTCGAAGCCGATCACTATCTGACCAAACCTTTTACGGTCGATGATATGCTGCGCAGCGTACGTATCATGATATCGCTGCTCTCCGCGCGCATATCGTAGGGTGGCCGTAGGTTCTTTCGTATGCAAGGAGCCTCCTTTTAGGAGGGATAATTTCTTAAAGAAGGGAACCTCGTTCCCTTCTTTAAGAGAGTTTATTTTTAACGTTGTGGCCGATAATCCGGTGAGGAGGGGGATCCCCTGAAGGGGGAACATCGTTCCCCCTTCAGAAAAAGCCGGACGCGTAATTTCTGTCGTGCCAAAAGGCTTTTTGCCGGCGTAGCTCAGCCTGGTAGAGCAAGCGGCTCATACCCGCTATGTCTGTGGTTCAACTCCACACGCCGGTACCAATTTTCCTGATTTTTCATTTCTATTCAACGCGCTTGATTTTTCCCGCCATACTGAGGTATCCTATCAACAGATGATCATCGATAAAGTCCGACGTACTATCGTCAGATATAATATGCTTGCGAAGGGCGACCGGGTGCTTGTCGGCGTTTCGGGCGGGCCGGATTCTGTGGCGCTTCTCTATCTGCTAGATGCGCTCAGCGAAGAGTACCAGCTGACCATCATGATCGCTCACCTGGACCATATGATCAGAAAAGGCGCGTCTGAAAAAGACGCGCTTTTCGTGCGCAGGCTCGGCGAGAAACTGCGCCTGCCGGTCATCGTTGATGCGGCTGATATTCCGCGCATCGCCCGTCAGCAGAAGCTCTCGCTCGAGACCGCGGCGCGTAATATTCGCTATGATTTTTTTCTCAAGGCGGCAAAAGAATGCGCCGCTCATAAGATCGCGCTCGCGCACACCGCCGATGACCAGGCTGAGACCGTACTTATGAGGTTGATCAGGGGCGCCGGCATACGGGGGCTCTCCGGCATTCCCCCGGTCAGAGAAATTTCCGACGTGGCGATCATCAGGCCGCTTATCGAAACCCCGAAAGAGAGCATTCTGCGTTTTTTGAAAGAGAAGAGAGTCTCCTTTTGCGAGGATCTCAGCAACCGGGAGGTACGCTATTTCAGGAATCGGGTACGTTGCCAGTTGATCCCGCTTCTGGAGCGGGAATTTAACCCCGAGATCCGGTCGGTGCTGGCGAAGACCGCCGCGCATCTACGCAGCGATCATGAGTACCTCTCGCATCTCGGTGCGCGGTCGTTTAAGCGGTATGCCAGCGTTATGTCCGCGCGCGTTGTGCTTCATGAAAACTTTCTCAAGGAAGACGGGGCGCTCAGGCGAATCATCGTCAGGGAGGCCATTGGCAGGGTTACGGGTGCAAGCGACGACATCTCGTCTGTTCACTGGGCTGATCTTGACGCGCAGCTGAGCAAGGCTGGTCCCTGGCAGCTCACCTGGCCGGGCGGCGTCATAATTCAAAGGGATCGCGCGGGGCTCGCCTTCTGCCGGCGGAACGGTATCGCGGCTGAGATCCCGGCGAAGAAGGAATCTCGTCGGATCGCTGTTCCCGGCACGACGCTGATAGGCGAGGGGGCATGGAAAATAGAAGCCCGGATAGTTCGCAAAGCTCCCATTTTCAGGGCGCCGCGTCCCGGGAATGAAGAGTATTTTGATGTGGAAGCTTTGCGCCTGCCGCTCAGCGTCAGGTTCAAGCGCCCCCATGACCGGATGCGGCCATTCGGGATGAAAGAATATAAGCGTCTTAAGCAGCTCTTTTCTGATGAAAAGGTGCCTGCGCGTGATCGGGAATCGGTACCGGTCATTTTTTCAGGAAAGCGGATTTTGTGGGTATGCGGTGTTAAGAGGTCGGATCATGCGAGGATCACCCATGAGACCGGACACATCCTCCAGCTGCGATTATTCCGCTGAAATGCCTTGCTTTATAGGCGTTCTATTGCTATTATAACTAACTACTATGGATAAAAAAATGGGAAACCCTATGAAAAACAGAATACCTGCTAACGCTCCGCAGAATAACGGTCGTAATCTCATTATCTGGGTGTTGGTCTTTCTCGGATTCATCTATGTATTTCAGATCGGTCCCTTTGCGGGCGGCAAGGTGCCGGTACCGTTAACGTACGGAAAGTTTTTTGAGATCCTGTCGACGAACGCGACGACGCATACGATAAAATCGGCCGAGTTAACCGAGAATGTCGTCCGCGGAGACCGCGCTGATGGATCAAAATTTATCGTGACCCTGCCGGAGCGCGATGACGACGCTATCAAGCTCCTGCGCCAGAGCGTCGAAGAGTTCGATATCAAGCCGCCGCGCACGATGTGGATGAATATTTTTATTTCGTTCGGACCCCTGTTGCTCTTTATCGGCTTTCTCTGGTATATGTACCGCGGCGCCGGGCAGATGGGCGGGAAGATATGGGCGTTCGGTAAATCGCAGGCGACGCTCATATCGAGCGACAATATGAAAGTGACCTACGCGGATGTCGCCGGAGTCGACGAAGCGAAAGAGGAGTTGCAGGAGGCGGTCGAATTCCTGCGGGACCCGAAAAAATTTCAGCGACTCGGCGGCAAAATCCCGAAGGGTATTCTTCTTCTGGGACCACCGGGGTGCGGCAAGACGCTGCTCGCGAAAGCGGTCGCTGGTGAAGCGGGCGTGCCGTTCCTGAGCATTTCGGGGTCGGATTTCGTCGAGATGTTCGTCGGTGTTGGCGCTTCGCGCGTCCGTGATCTTTTTGAACAAGCCAAGCGCGTCGCGAAACAGCACGGCAAAGGGGCTATTATCTTTATCGATGAGATCGACGCGGTCGGTCGCCAGCGTTTTGCCGGCATCGGCGGAGGCCACGACGAGCGTGAGCAGACGCTTAATGCACTGCTCGTCCAGATGGACGGGTTTAATACCCAGGAGGGGGTCATCCTGATCGCGGCGACGAACCGACCCGATGTTCTTGATCCGGCATTGCTGCGTCCCGGGCGTTTTGACCGGCATATTGTCGTCAATTTGCCCGATATCGTGGGCAGAGAAGCGATCCTGAAGGTCCACACCCGCAAGATAACGCTTGATCCGAAAGTCGACCTGAAATTGATCGCGCGGCAGACGTCGATGTTCTCCGGGGCCGATCTCGCGAACCTGTGCAATGAAGCGGCGCTGTTAGCTGCCCGTAAAAACAAGGAATCGGTCGAAAGGACCGACATGGAGGCCGCGATCGAGCGGGTTATTATGGGGCCCGAAAAGAAATCGCGTATCATGTCGAAGCGCGAGAAAGAGCTGACCGCTTTCCATGAGGCCGGTCACGCGCTTCTGTCGCTGCTCGTTCCCGAGGTTGATCCGATGTCGAAGGTTTCGATCATACCCCGCGGATTGGCCGGGGGCTATACGCTTATTCCGCCGACCGAGGATAAGAG
>JBAWYO010000153.1:0-4289 GCA_037143495.1 Candidatus Omnitrophota bacterium
CACCAGCACCTTGCCCTGGAGTTGAGCGCGGAAACCGACGCCCTGGATCTCGAGCGTCTTGACATATCCTTCGGATACGCCCTTAATAATGTTGTTGATATAGCTGCGCGCAAGGCCATGGAACGCGAGATCAGCCTTCGCATCCGACGGACGCGTAACCGTAATCGCCTGGTCTTTGACCTCGGCTTTGAAACCGGCAGGCATCACGAACTCGAGCTTTCCTTTCGGCCCTTCAGCCATCACTTTCAGACCAGCGATCGAAACCTTTACCGTACCCGGGATTGCTACCGGCTTTTTTCCTATTCTTGACATAGCTTCACCAGACCTCGCATATGATCTCTCCGCCAACGCCTTGCGTACGCGCTTCTTCGTCGGTCAGAATACCTTTGGATGTCGACAGCAGGGCAATGCCGAGCCCGCCGAAAACCTTCTGTATCTTCTCCTTGGGGCGATAGATCCGGCATCCAGGCAGTGAGATCCTCCTGATACCCGTTATCGCCGGAATGCTGTTTTTATGGTACTTGAGATACACTTTAAAAGAACCCTGCTTTTTGTCTTCGATAAGACGAAAATCTTTAATGAAATTTTCCCGCTTGAAGATCTCAAGCATACGACCGATGATCGTAGAGCCTCTGATCTCGGCGTTTTCCTTTTTGGCACTGCTCGCGTTCCTCAAGATCGTCAATGCGTCAGCTATCGGATCGGTTAAACTCATAACGCTCTCTCTTCCCCTCTTTAAATGTCGACGATAAATGTACTGCCCTTACCAGCTTGCTTTCACGACGCCCGGGATCTCGCCTTTCGACGCAAGCTCCCTGAAACAGATCCTGCACAGCTTGAACCGTCTCATGTACCCGCGCGGGCGTCCGCACAATTGACACCGGTTATATTTCCTGACACCGAACTTAGGCGTCATCCTCTGTTTTAATATTAACGCTTGTTTTGCCATGTCCCCTCATCTCATGCGGCGGACGCGCTTCCTGCGGAAATGCGCCTACCGTTGCCTTTTTATAACTTCCGGAAAGGAACGCCCAGCAACCGCAGAAGCTCATACGCCTCTTCCTTGGTCTTGGCGCTCATATTGATCGTAATGTCCATTCCGTGGATCTTCGCGACTTTATCGAAATCGATCTCCGGAAAAATGATCTGCTCAAGTATGCCGAACGAATAGTTGTTCGAGGTATCAAATGAATTCGGTGACAATCCCCGGAAGTCTTTGATTCTGGGTATCGCGACGTTGAGTAAACGGTCAAGGAATTCATACATTTTCGTCTTGCGCAACGTTACTACGCAGCCGACCGGCGAACCGATCCTGATCTTAAAGTTCGATATAGCCTTCTTCGCTCTGGTTATCATAGCCTTCTGGCCTGAGATCATCGTCAATTCATGCGCGGCTGATTCGAGCACCTTGATATCCTGTGCTCCGGCCCCCATACCGACATTAACGACGACTTTGAGCACCCGGGGTACCTGCATTTTGTTCTTATACCCGAATTTCTCGATCATCTGCGGCACTATTTCTTTCTGGTACCGCTCCTGCATTCTTGCCATTACTATTGTTTTTGTCATAGGTCTCTCTCTTACGCCGAGATAGCTTCTTTACATTTCTTACAGAACCGGTTCTTAGTGCCGTCTGCCAGCACCGCGATCCCGACTTTCGAAGTCTTGCTGCACGCTTTACAGAAAATCGCCAGCTTAGCGACGCTGATCGGGCTCTCCTTGGAGATAATTCCCCCCTGCGGATCTTTCTGGCTCTTCTTCATGTGGCGCTTCACAAAATTGATCCCCTCAACGAGGGCGCGCCCCTTCTCGGGATATACGGTCAGGACCTTACCGGTCTTGCCCTTATCCTTGCCCGCCAGTACCATTACCGTATCACTCTTTCGGATCTTTTGCATCGCCCTGACACTTTCAGTTGAACTTCGTTAAGCGCTTTCGCGCGTCTAGATCGCTTCGGGGGCCAACGATATGATCTTCAGGAAATTCCGATCCCTGAGCTCGCGCGCTACCGGCCCGAATATCCTGGTCCCGCGCGGGCTTAATGCGTTATCAATAATAACGACGGCGTTCGTATCAAACCGCAGACGCGAACCGTCCGAACGGACGATCGGGCGCTTGGTACGGACGACCACCGCCTTAACGACTTCACCCTGCTTGACCATCCCATCCGGAATCGCTTCCTTGATATTGCAGGTGATGATATCGCCGATCCCCGCCCATTTCTTGTTGGCGCGGCCGACGATCCCGATATATGACGCCTTCCGCGCTCCCGTATTATCCGCTATTTCCAATATTGATCTGATCTGTATCATAGTAGTCTCTCTATTTCGTTGCAGTGCTTTTTACGACCGACAGGAGCCGCCATTTTTTTGTCTTCGATAACGGTCGCGTTTCGCCGATCCTGACCGTATCGCCGGTGTGCGCCTGCCTGGTCTCATCGTGCGCCTTGTACTTCGTGTAGCGTTTCTGCGCCTTGTTATACCACGCATGCTTCGTCAGCCGCTCTACCTGCACGGTGATGGTCTTATCCATCTTATCGCTGACGACAATCCCGATCTTCTCTTTGCGTTTTCCGCGTGAATCCAGCATTATATGGCTCTCCCTCTCTAAGCCTTTTTACGTGAAGCTACCGTATCCTTTGTTTCGCTCTCGGTCAGGATGGTCTGTATCCGCGCGATGTCCCGCCTGATGATCTTTATCGTATGCGGCTTCTCTATCCTGCCGGTCTCCGCCTGGAACCGCAGATTGAAAAGTTCAACCTTAAGCGCGGCGATCTTCTGGTTTAATTCATCCCTGGTCATATTCCGTAGTTCGGTTATTTTTAAGCTCATCTTACCGTGGCCCCTCTCCCCTGGTCACAAATCTACATCTAAAGCCGAGCTTATGCGAGGCCAGGCGCATCGCTTCCCTGGCTGTCTCCATCGGCACACCTTCGATCTCAAAAAGGATCTTACCGCGCCTGACAACCGCCACCCAGAACTCCGGAGCGCCCTTGCCTTTTCCCATTCTCGTTTCAGCCGGTTTTTTCGTCACTGATTTATCCGGGAATACCCTGATCCAAACTTTACCGGTACCCTTTAAATGCCTCATGATCGCGACTCTGGAAGCCTCGATCTGCGTATTCTTCATCCACACATTTTCCTGAGCGAGAAGACCATACTCGCCGAAATTGAGCTCTGATCCGCGGATGCTGACACCCCTACGCTTTCCGCGCTGGCTTTTTCTGAATTTTACCCTCTTGGGCATTAACGGCATAATAACCCTCGTATTCCTTGGTGGTGGTTAACTGTTCGGTAATTCCGTCGTCACCGGTGACGCCGGTACTTGCGCCTGGACGGCCGCTTGTGCGGCTTTCGCCTGCGCGATAGCATCTTTGACTTTCTTATTGATGATCTCGCCTTTATAGATCCATACTTTTATACCGATAAGACCGTACGTCGTAAACGCTTCGGCAAATCCGTAATCAATATCCGCGCGCAACGTATGGAGAGGAACCTTGCCCTCTTTATAACCCTCGGTCCGCGCGATCTCAGCGCCGCCGAGCCGCCCCGCGCATCTGATCTTGATCCCGCCCGCGCCGCTCATCATCGCGGTCTGGACAGCCTTCTTCATCGCCCGGCGGAACGGTATACGTTTTTCAAGCTGAAAAGCGATATTCTCCGCGACCAGCTGCGACTCTATATTCGGATTTTTGATCTCCTTAATATCAATGACGATCTCTTTTTTCGTCATCAGCTGGATCTCTTCTTTGAGCTTGTCGATCTCGGCACCGCGCCGGCCGATAATAACACCCGGGCGGGCGCTGAAGATCGTAACCCGCAGCTTGTTGGAAGCACGCTCGATATTAACTGACGCGATCGCCGCCTGCGCGAGTGTTTTCTTGATGAATTTCCTGATCTTGAAATCCTCAAGCACGCAGTCAGCGTACGTCTTCTTGTCCGCGAACCACTGCGATTTCCATGTTTTTATAATGCCGAGCCGTAAACTGTAAGGATGGACCTTTTGCCCCATTGTTCATTTACCTCGCTTTAGCTGCTGGTTTCTTTTTTCCGGCGGCGCTTTCTTTGTGTGCCGGCTTCTCTGTTGCCGTGGTCTTCGGCGCCTTAGCCTTCTGTTCTTTACTTTTTTTTGACTGGCTATCCACAGCGACCGACGGACTTTTCTTCACCGGCGCTTTTTTCGCGTCAAGCTCCAGCAGGATGTGGCTCGTACGGTGTCTGATCGTCATCGCCCTGCCCATTGATCCGGCGCGAAACCGCTTGAACATCGGCCCACCGTCGATGGTTATC
>JBAWYO010000154.1:0-4271 GCA_037143495.1 Candidatus Omnitrophota bacterium
GGTCGGGGGATTTTTCGATCGTTGACGCCGTCAACCTCGCCGCGATCAGGTCGATGAAAAGGGCGGAGGTCGCGCAGTTGCTCAAGAATGAGAATTATTACCGATATACGTCAGTTTCACGGCCGCGTTAATAAACCGGTCGTTACGATCGGGATCTTTGACGGCGTCCACCGGGGGCATCAACGCGTTCTGCGCCGTGTCGTCAGCCGCGCGCGCCGGATCGGCGGGACCGCGATCGTGCTCACCTTCGATCCGCATCCGAAGAAGATCGTGCGTCTGATCGGCACGCCGCCCTTACTGGCATCATTGCGGCAGCGGATCGAGCTCATCCGTCACGCGGGGATCGATATCGTCTGCGTGCTTGATTTCAACGCCGCGTACGCGCGCAGATCAGCCGCTGATTTCATCGAAAAGACGCTCGTCGGGATCATTGGAGTCCATACCGTCGTTATCGGTTCAGATTTCAGATTCGGTCGCTCTCAGCGCGGCGACCTCGCGCTGCTTACGGCGCTGGGGACGAAATTCGGTTATGCGGTCGAAGGAGTTCCCCCCGTCATAAAAAGCTCATTACCGGTGAGCAGTACCCGGATACGCGCGTTGATACAGCGCGCTGATCTGGCGGGAGCCCGGTCACTGCTGGGCAGAGAAGTTTCAATAAACGGGATCGTGGTTCGTGGGTCCCGCCGCGGCCGCAGGATCGGCGTGCCGACCGCGAATATCAGGCCCTATCACGATGCGGTCCCGCCGTCCGGGGTATATGCCGTTTATGTCATTATTGACGGGAAACGGTACCGCGCGGCACTCAGTATCGGTACCCGCCCGACCTTTAGAAATTCCGGCAAGTCGGGGGCAGACGCCCGCCCGGTCATCGAAGCGCACATCTTCGGCTTCAATCGGAAGATCTACGGAAAAGAGGTCGAGGTCATCGTAGTGAAAAGGCTTCGCGAACAGACGAGGTTTTCCGATACCGCAAAATTATTGCAGCAGATTAGGATTGACGAACGTAATGCCCGTATGGTATTATAGGATACTTTTAAAAAGGAGGATTTTAGAATCATGACATTGACGAAGACCAAAAAGACAGCTCTCATGACGGAGTTCGGGATCCACGCTAAGGATACAGGGTCCGCAAAGGTGCAGGTTGCACTTCTTACGGCGAGGATAAATGAGCTGACCGGCCACTTTAAAACCCACAAAAAAGATCACGGATCCCGGCACGGGCTCCTGAAACTGGTCGGCAACAGGAGAAGACTCCTGGATTACCTTAAGCTGACAGATGAAAAGGGTTATAGCGAGGTCATTAAGCAGCTCGATCTCAGAAAGTAGAAAAATGCACAAAACGAATCTTATTCTGGATGGAAAAAATATTATCATCGAGACCGGACGCATGGCTAAGCAGGCGGACGGGGCCGTTACCGTACGTTTGGGCGAAACCGTGGTGCTCGTTACGGCTGTTTATTCGAAGAAACCAAAAGACGAGATCATGGATATGGTTCCGCTGACGATCGAATATCAGGAGCGCACCTACGCCGCGGGGAAGATCCCGGGCGGTTTTTTTAAGCGCGAGGGGAGACCGACCGAAAAAGAGATCCTCACGGCTCGCCTGATCGATCGGCCGGTACGTCCACTCTTTCCGAAGGGGTACCTGAACGAGACGCAGGTTATGGCGATCGTGCTCTCCGCTGACGGACAGAACGATCCGGACATACTCGCGATCATCGGAGCGTCAAGCGCTCTTTCGATCTCAGAGATACCCTGGAAGGGTCCCCTGGGAGCGGTAAGAGTCGGCCTCATCGACGGAAAATTCGTTGTTAACCCGACGTATGCCGAGCTCGTAAATTCGACGATCGATCTGGTCGTGGTCGGTAACCGGACCGGCGTCGATATGATCGAATCAGCCTCCAATGAAGTTTCAGAAGAGGTCATGTACGACGCGATCGAATTCGCGTATCAGAATATCCTGAAAGTTATTGAAGCGCAGGAAGAGATGATCAAGGCTTGCGGACAGCCGAAAGCCGCGTTGAAGTTAATGACGATCGATCCGGCGCTTATCGAGAAGGTGAAGCAGGATGCGATGCCGCGCCTGAGCGAAGTCTATCGCCTGAGCCAGAAGGAACAGCGCATTGAAGCGCTCGATCTCCTGGTGAAAGACCTGGTGAAGAAACTGGTGACGCCGGAGTCCGGATATACCGAAAAGCAGATCAAAGCGGCGCTCGTCGCGTTCGAAGAGGAGACGGTCCGTTCGGTCATCCTGAAGGATAAACGCCGCGTTGACGGCAGGGCTTTTACGGAAATCCGCCAGATAACGGGTGAAATAGGTTTTCTGCCGCGCGCTCACGGTTCAGCGCTCTTTACCCGCGGACAGACCCAATCGCTTTCAACGACGACACTCGGTACCGCGCAGGATGAGCAGACTATCGATGCTCTTGAGGGCGAGGAATCGAAGAGTTTCATGCTTCATTATAATTTTCCCCCGTTCAGTGTCGGCGAAGTTAAGCCGGTACGCGGTCCCGGCCGCCGGGAGATAGGGCACGGAGCGCTCGCGGAGCGCGCGTTACGCCCGGTTATGCCGAAAAAAGAGGTCTTCCCGTACACCGTGCGCCTTGTTTCCGACATTCTTGAGTCTAACGGCTCGTCATCGATGGCGACGGTCTGCGGTGGCACCTTATCAATGATGGACGCCGGCGTGCCGATCAAAGCGCCGGTCAGCGGCATCGCGATGGGACTTGTCACCAAAGGTGATGATTTTGTTATCCTGACTGATATCGCGGGCGTCGAGGATCACTTCGGCGATATGGATTTTAAAGTAGCGGGGACCGCCGCGGGTATCACGGCCATTCAGCTTGACCTTAAGATCCATGGGATCACGCCGCGGATCATCAAGGAGACGCTCAGCGCCGCGAAAGTAGCGCGCATGTTCATTATGGAGAAGATGCTGAGCGTTATCGCGGCGCCAAAGAGCGAGCTTTCCCCGTACGCTCCGCGTATCGTGACGCTCAAGATCAAGACCGACCGCATCAAGGATATCATCGGACCCGGCGGCAAGATCATCAAGAAGATCACCGAAGATACGGGAGCAACGATCAACGTCGAAAACGACGGCACCGTGCAGATATCATCGACTAATCCCGAGGGGCTTGCGCGGGCGGTCGATATCATCAAGGGGATTACCGAAGACGTCGAGATCGGCAAGATCTACAAGGGAACCGTCCGGCGCATTATGGAGTTCGGCGCCTTCTGTGAAATACTGCCGGGCAAAGAGGGGTTGGTCCATATATCGGAACTTGCCGATAAATACGTCAAGAAAGTGGATGATGTGGTTAAGATCGGCGACGAGTTCCCGGTCAAGGTTATCGAGGTTGATGAGCTGGGAAGAGTCAATCTCAGCCGGAAACAGGCGATGGCGCCCTCCGCCCCTCAGCAAGCAAGCAAGCCGCCGCAACCATAGCGGCATAAAGATAAAAGGTGGCGCGAAATATAACCAAGAAACCAACGTTTTACCTGGATGAGGCTAAAAAGAATGAGATCTGGGGTATATTCTTTTTAGCCATTTCCATTTTTCTTTTTATCAGCCTCATGTCGTTCGATATGAACGACATACGGTTGTATACGTCAACGCCCAACGAGCATATCCATAATTTTGCCGGTCTTATCGGCGCCTATCTCGGCTGGGCGCTTTTTTTTCTGATCGGGCTCTCAAGCTACGCTATACCGATCGTGGTGCTCTTTTGGGCGATGGGCAGGTTCCTCGGCGCAAAGCCCCAGAAAGTCTACGTTAAGTTTATCGGGACGCTGATACTGATGATCTCGGTCAGCACGCTCCTGAGCCTGCTCTTTTTCAGCAATACGACCGTTCGTTTTCAGCGTGGCGGTATAACCGGCCTGATCGTGTCGGATATCCTGATGAAGTATTTCGGGCGCGCCGGATCTTTTGTTATCGACGCGACGCTCCTTCTCCTCTCACTACTGCTGGCCACTGAATTTCTCATATTTCCGCTGGTACTCGCCGCGTACTCCTGGGTAAAAAGGATTATCTGGGGGGCAGCGGCAGGAGAACCCATCGCCCGCAAAACCGCTGAACTTCCGTCACCCGCTGCGCGTACAACCGCCGCGGCTAAAGTGGTAAAACCACCGCAGCCGGTGGTCGATCAGAGCCTGCAGCAAAAAGCGGCCGCGCGCCAGGAACAGGAGCGTACCGATGCCAAGGAAGCTGCCCGTATCAAGATCGAGAAGCCGAAGGTTCCGACGCCCGTGAAGGCGCCGGTAAAGAA
>JBAWYO010000155.1:0-4232 GCA_037143495.1 Candidatus Omnitrophota bacterium
CCGCGAGAACTGAAAAACGCTGTTTTTATTTCATTTTAGGGAAGATGCGTATGGGGGGGTGCGGCAATGTAGAGAAGACGGTACGCGCCAAATTGCCACAACGCAAACGGCACTACTATATATTGAAGGTTCGCGATACATCGCTGGGAGTAGAAAAGCTTATCTGTAAGGTAGCCGGGTCGTTCTACGCCGTTTGCGGAGAGGATATCTACTGTATCGCTTTTCTGCACTCATTCAAAGTATCATTTACCTCTAGCGTAACGAGTTCCAATCCCGAGAATAACGTTATTATATAAATAGAAGTTATCCACGAGTCACTAAAAGGAGGCATCATGAAAGTAACGGCGAAATACCTTAAGGCGAAGAGAATGATACATCTGATCGATCGCAGGCTTAATGATCTTGAGAAACGACTTATGAGGGCGAAAAACGGCAGATAACCGCTTGTTAAGGAGGATTAAAAGGTGTACCCGATTGCGGCTTTGGCCATCCAGAGCCGCATATCGCTTTTATAGCGGTACAATTTCCAGGTGTAACGGTAGGAGAGGTTGACGTCGACGTTTTGATTGAAGAGTTTTTTAGAAAATTCAAACTTTGAATCGTAGTCGAGTTCATTTTTTTCAGGGCTGGCGTGATAATCGAACTTCTTGACGGCAAGGCTGGGGGTGAACTCCCAGTCTTTCTTCTGCAGGCAAGAGATCTTCGCGATCGCGGTGTTCTTGATATACCTCAGCGAATCAACGATATCGTAATCCCCCTCCCGGTGTTCTGTCGTGACCTGCAGGGACGTTTTATTCTTCACGTCTTCATACAGGGTGAAGCCGGTCTTATTCTCAAGGAACCAGGTCCGGTAATTATTGCTGTTGGCGCGATAGTCGCGTTGTATTTCACCGTACTTGAAAGCGGTGGTCGCTAACGACGAGAGAGGGTGTTCGCTGGCCAGATACCAGCGATGGAACCTGAACTGCAGGTCATCGTCGCGGTCCTCTTCCTCTGAATCCTTCGTATCAGTCTTGCCCAGCTCATAGGCGCCTGAAAGAGAATCGAAGTAAGGAAGACCAAGCTTGTAGGTTGAGGCGAGACGAGCTGTATTTTCGTCGCGCGTGCCATTCCCCCTGAGCTGATCGACATATTGAAATTTGTACGAAGGGGCGATCTTAAGGCGACCGTCGAACCATTTTACCCATCCCGAAACTTGGGTGAAGAGCTTCAGCTGGTCCTGGCTCGCTTTTATATATTCGTAATTGATCAGCCCGTTGCGCCACCCAATTTCCCACAGATCATCATGTTTATAGGAGAGACCGATGTCAGCGCTCGTGCGTTCGTACGATAAGGAAAGGTTGTGATTGTACTCTTTATCTTTGAAACCGACACCAAGATCGATCTTGAACTTATCCGAGTCATTACGCGCGAACGTATGATCGATCCCGAAATGGTAGGCATTCGAAACTGAATCAAAGGTATCAAGCGCAGAGTAGTCCTTGAAATAATGTTCGTAGGCAGCGTCGAAGTGAGTCGCGGAAGAGAGGTTCTCATCGATCCGAAGATTGTAGCGGACAAAATCGAAGATCGCCGAAGTATCCCGGTCTTCAAGCACGTCGGTGAGGCTGCGCTCACCGCTCTCGATCGAGGTCACGACTTTTCCCTGCGCGGCTACGAGCGGGGCGCTCACGAGGAGAGCGAAGAGAATCGATAGGGGTAGAATCCTGCGTTTCATGGTGAAGAGTTTATCACAAAAAATAATTTGGGCAAGCGAAATCATGCGGGCCCCCGCAGGATGGCGCGCAGGCGGCAAATACTATTGACGAAGGAGCGGCCAGCATGTTAGACTACCTTTCATGCAGACAAAGATGAAGATAGCGGTTCTTGGCGACGGAGGATGGGGGACGACCCTGGCGCTCCTGCTTCACAAAAACGGCCATGCGGTTACCCTCTGGGGGGCTTTTCCCGACTATATTGACCGCACCGCCCAGAAACGGGAAAATATTAAATTCCTTCCGGGAGTTAAAATTCCGATCGATATCGGTTTGACCCATGATATCCGGCGCGCGGTCAGCGATAAGAATATCATCGTCCTGGCGCCGCCCTCACAGCATATGCGCTCGGTTCTTTGCAGGATACCACGCGATGACGTTAAAAAAGGCGCGATCTATCTGAGCGTGGCCAAGGGAATAGAGAATGGAACGCTGCGCAGGATGTCGGAAGTGATCCATGAAGAATTGGGCACTGTTACCATAGCCGCTCTTTCAGGACCGACGATTTCATACGAAATCGCGCATGGGCTGCCGGCCGCCGCCGTTGTCGCCTCAAGGAACGCCGCCGCCGCCCGCCTTGTACAGAAAGCCTTCTCCAGCGAACGTTTCAGGCTCTATCATTCCTCCGATCTCATCGGTGTCGAGATGGGAGGTTCACTTAAGAACGTCATTGCCATCGCTGCCGGTATCTGCGACGGGATGGGTTTCGGCGCTAACGCGAAGGCGAGCCTGCTGACCCGCGGCATCGCCGAGATCGCGCGTCTCGGTACCGCTCTCGGCGCCAGACGAGAAACCTTTGCGGGCCTCAGCGGCTTGGGCGATCTCGTCACGACCTGCGTCAGCTCTCATGGCCGCAATCGCTGGTTCGGTGAAGAGATAGGGAAGGGTAAGAAGCCCGCTGACATTTTGCGCTCCACCGAGATGGCTGTTGAGGGCGTTCCCACCGCGCGCTCCGCCTACGATCTCGGCCGCCGCCACGGCGTCGAGATGCCGATCACGGAACAGATCTATCGCATCATCTTCAAAAATAAATCCCCCAGAATTGCCTTAAAAGAACTCATGCTAAGGCCCATCAAATCAGAAAGTTAAAAATTAAAAACCTAGTTTTAATTATTTGATTTTCACTGCTTTCATGATATACTTATAGTGAGGCAGCAGTGAAGCCTGCCGCTGTATTCTGAAAAAAGACGAAAAAAGCTGACAAGCTCTTGTTGCGCGAATGGGATCTATGCTAAAAAAAAGATTATTTATTGCACTCTTTTTGTATATTTTTTTAATGCCCGGGAACTCTCCCGCGCCAGCTCCTGCTATCTCCGCTGCTTGCCAGCGATCGCTCACATCATTCTTGCGCCCGCTCTCGGCAGATGAGAGAGACATTGAAAGATTGAAAGAGATAGATATGAACCGTAAAGGAGCAGCAGCGCTGCGCAGCATCGACCATGGCGGTTACGCTGATGCTTTTGCTCATCTTTTCGATGTCTATTCAAATTTGCGCAGAGCCTCCCAATTTATCGCTATGTTAATGCTGGACGCGACTGATGAGCAAGAAGCACTATTAGCGACACCGATAAGTACTCCACATATTATCGTACGCCTTGAGCAGTGGGATAAATCTCGCGGTGTCGACGGACTAATCAAGCACGGGGTTTTTTCCAGGGTCGTCGGAGAGCTCAGCAGCGTAGAGCGTAAGCCACTTTCTACAATTCTTCTCTACCTCTCTGACACGCTCAACGATATGCATAATCCAATTCTTGTCGAGATGGTCGCCAAAGCCCGGCTGAGACCAGAAAATGGCGGCTACCGTGATAATGAAGAATGCTTGCGGGATCTGAGGTCACTCTACGCGCTTCTCGTGACCTACGATACGCTCTTAACCGATGAGCTTGCAAGAGTAGCGCCTGATTTTGTACTTAGACATCCGACACATACTCTGGGTCGTAACCTTGCGGAAATTATTTTTTCAGATCCGGAAAATGACGCGATCAAACTCTCGATCGACATTATCAATGAAGCTATAACGTGGATCGAGGGTAAGCCAGGGCAAAGTGAGACCGCGGATCTGGCTGAAGCGATCGCGAACTTTTGCGATAAGCGGCTGGATACAACACAGCTCGAAGCCGTAAGGGGAACTCGCTCCTGCTTCAATATACGCCGTTTGATCGCCGCGCTCAACAATATAGCTAACAATGCCTGTGATTTTGCGGCCACAAGAGCGTCAATATCGCTTACCTATGATTTTCCACGTGGTGAAGCTGTAGTGACCATTAATGACGACGGGTCCGATATCCCGTCCAGGCTAATTAATGCATGGTCTGCGGAATGCGCCGTACCCGGCAGGCCCCATCTTTTTGATCTCGACATAACCGATCGACAATCGTTGGTCGCCCCCGGGAAACCGTCCGGCCGCGCCAAAGGAACTGGCCTGGGGACATGGCAGAGCTGGCAGACCATTAAAGAGGAAATGGGTGGTACTATACG
>JBAWYO010000156.1:0-4148 GCA_037143495.1 Candidatus Omnitrophota bacterium
GTCAAAGATCGCCATCGGTTCAGGCGGATTGGCAGGGAAGGGGTGGCTTGCCGGTACCCAGAACCTGCTCAATTTTCTTCCCGAGCGGCATACCGACTTTATTTTCTCCGTGCTGGGCGAGGAGTGGGGGTTTATGGGCGCGATGGTGCTGGTGGGGCTTTATTTCCTGGTGCTCAAACGGGGGATGGAGATCGTCGAGAGCACCACCGATATTTATGGAAAACTTCTGGGGGTCGGCATTATCACCATGCTCGGATTCCAGATTTTTGTCAATATCTCGATGACGATCGGCATTATGCCGGTCGTCGGGGTTCCGTTGCCGCTGATCAGCTACGGCGGCTCATCGGTCTGGACGACTTTTTGCGCTCTCGCGCTCCTGCTGAATGTCGGCATGCGCAGGACACGATTTTAAGGAGTTTCAATGAATGTTATGAGATCTCTTGAGGCAACGAAACTGGATGAGGTCCTGGCGGGCGTGATGCGCCCGGGCCGCTACATCGGTAACGAGTGGAACGTCGTCAGAAAAGATCCCGCCGCGGCCGATCTCCGGTTTGCGCTGGCTTTTCCCGATATCTATGACATCGGGATGAGTTATCTCGGGTACCGGATCATCTACGGTCTCCTCAACCAAAGATCAGATGTCGTTTGTGAGCGGGTCTTCGCGCCGTGGACCGATCTCGAAGAGCGGATGCGGGCATTGCGGGTTGAGCTCTTTTCTCTCGAGTCTCGTTCGTTGATCAGAGATTTCGATATCGTCGGGTTTTCGCTGACCTATGAACTCAATTACACCAATGTCCTGAATATGCTCGATCTGGCCGGGATACCGGTACGCCGCTGCGAGCGGGGACCCGATCTTCCCGTTATTATCGCCGGGGGTCCGGCAGCGGTCAATCCCGCTCCGATGGCCGAATTTATCGATGCGTTTGTGATCGGCGAAGGGGAAGAGGTCCTCCTTGAAATCGTGGATCTCTACAAGAAGCTAAAATCAGAAAACCCAAAGCTCAAAGCGGATAAAGATACATTCTTGAGGGGACTTGCTCATATTGAAGGAGTTTATGTGCCCGCGTTTCCCGGCGTCGTAACGCGGCGTTTCGTTAAAGATCTTGAAAATTCTTTTTATCCCGTTCATGATCTGGTTCCGAACATCCAGATCGTTCATGACCGGATTACGCTGGAGATCATGAGGGGATGCCCGTACAGCTGCCACTTTTGCCAGGCAAGCGCTTTTTACCGGCCGGTGCGGCTGCGTTCTCCCGGGAAGATCATCGCCCTTGCCCGGGCGATTTACGCCGCGACCGGGTACGACGAGATATCGCTCCTCTCGCTCTCAAGCGGGAGCTATCCGGGTATTGCGCAGCTTGCCGAAGGCATTATGGCTGACTTCGAGGGGTGCGGGGTCGGCCTTTCCCTTTCGTCGCTGCGCAGCGACGATATCCTGAAATTGCTTCCGTCACTGATCGCGAAGATCCGTAAGACGGGCCTTACCTTCGCCCCTGAGGCCGGGAGCGAGCGGTTGCGCCGGCATATCAATAAAAATATCGACGCGGAAAAGATCGTAGCGGCCTGCGCGGAGGCTTTTAAGCTCGGGTGGCGGCTCGTTAAACTCTATTTTATGATCGGCCTTCCGAGTGAAACAGCTGAGGACCTGCAGGGGATCGTCGATTTTGTCCGCCGGATACAGGCGTTGACGAAGTCAGGTGAGATCTCGGTGAGCGTGAACGCTTTTGTTCCCAAATTCAACACCGCGTTCGCCGCCGAAAAGCCGGACCTGCTTCAATCGCTCATCGAAAAAGAAGCATTTTTGCGGGAACGGTTGCGCGACCGGAGGATCAAGACGACCTTTCATGATCCGTGGCTGAGTCTTCTCGAGGCGCAGTTTAATCGTCCTGACGAACGCCTCGCCGCGCTCATCTATGGCGCGTGGAAGAACGGCGCGATTTTTAACGCGTGGGGTGAGCATTTCAATTTTGAGAAATGGCGTGGTCCCCTCGCCGAGAACGGGATCAGTTTGTGAACTCTTACCGCTTGACCGGGGTTAGCACCTCTGTTATAATCAACACTAAATAATAGGGGGCGCCATGTCTGAGATAAGCATAGCCGGATTACTGAAAACGCTTGCCGAATGGGGAGGCTCTGATCTTCATATCGGTGCCGGCACTCCGCCGATCATCAGGGTTTGCGAAAAACTGCAGAAAGTCGGCACCGTCCCCCTGAACGATGAAGATGCCCGCGCCCTGATCTATGCGTTATTGACCCAGGACCAGATAGAGACCTTCGAGCGCGACCACGAACTTGATTTCTCGTACGAGGTCGAAGCTCTCGGGCGGTTCAGGGTCAATGTTTTTGTCCAGCGCAGCCTCATCGCTTCCAGTATCAGGCTCATCCCGTATCATATTATGGGTTTCAAGGAATGCGGACTTCCTGAGCCGACCATGAAAGCGCTCTGCAAAAAACCGAAGGGGCTGGTCCTGATCACCGGCGCTACCGGGAGCGGAAAATCCACGACCCTGGCCGCGATGATCGATTTTATAAATCAGGAACGAGCCTGCCATATCGTCACGATCGAAGATCCCATTGAGTTCGTTCACCACAATAGAAGCGCGCTCATCGACCAGCGCGAAGTATATCACGATACGCATACATTCGCTATCGCGCTCAAACATGTTCTGCGGCAGGACCCCGATGTGATCATGATCGGCGAAATGCGCGATCTTGAGACGATCGAAACGGCACTGATCTGCGCCGAAACCGGCCATCTGGTCATCGCGACGTTGCATACGACCGATGCTGTCCAGACAATCAACAGGATCGTTGATGTTTTCCCCGCGTATCAGCAACAGCAGATCAAGACCCAGCTCTCATTCGTGCTGATCGCGATTATTTCGCAGCAGTTGATCCCGCGCGCCAACGGTCCGGGGCGTGTGCTGGCGACGGAGATGCTCGTCGCCAATTCAGGGGTCCGTTCGATGATCAGAGAATCGAAGACACACCAGATGATCTCATGTATACAGACCGGGCATAAAGAAGGCATGTATACGATGAACCAGTCGCTGCACGATCTTTGTGAGCGGGGAGATATCACCTACGATGACGCGGTCGCCCGGTCACTCGATCCTGAAGACCTGAACCGGCTCTTCAAGAAATGACGACGCGATGTTCAAGAGAGTCATCGATAAACAGATAGGGCAGATACTGAGGGAACGCGGGTCAATAACCGAAGCACAGCTTGCCGAGGCGCTGGCTGCACAGAAAGAAAACGGAGGCCTCCTCGGAGAGGTTCTGGTAACAATGGGATACGCGAAGGAAGAGGAAATAGCGCAGGCGCTGGCGATCCAGTACGGTTTCCCGTATCTGCCGCTTGACAATTATGAGATCGACAGCGATATCATAAAGCTGCTCCCGCTTGAGATTGTAAAAAAATACGGCGTGATCCCGATCGACAAGATGGGATCGACGTTGACCGTGGCGATGATCGATCCGCTCAATCTCGAGGCGACGGGAGCGATCGAGGCGGCGACCAAATGCACGGTACAGCAGTTTGTCACAACCTCCCGGAGCCTGAGGAGCGCAATAGCTAAATATTACGGCGGGAAATAAGGCATGTTCCGACGAGCCGCATCACGGCCGGGAGTCAGCGGCGACCGATTATGAGCCTTTCCTTCAAAGAGGCATTAAGCGTTGCGCTGATCGAAAAAAAGCTTCTGACCCGGGCGCGCCTGGATGAAGCGCTGGCGATCCAGAAAGAGGCCGGCGGCGATCTCAGGGATATTCTGGTCCGCCAGGGTTTTATTGACAGCGATAACCTGGTAGCGCTCGCGAGCCAGGAACTGGGCATTCCCCTCATCAATCTCTCCCGCTTCAAGATGGATCCCGATGTTATCAAGCTGATCCCCCGCGATATCGCGGCGAAGTACCATCTTATCCCGCTTTCCCGTCTCGAAGAGGTCTTGACCGTTGTTATCGAGGACCCTCTCAACCTTTTTGTTCTTGACCAGATAACGATCCTGAGTTCGTTTAAGATCATCCCGGTCATTGCCGCCGCTCAAGAAGTCCGTGCCGCGATCGATAATTACTATCCGGAGTCCGCGTACGAGGAACTGGAAAAAATAGCTGCCGGTGTTTCCTCGACGAAAGTTGAAGTACTGGAC
>JBAWYO010000157.1:0-4092 GCA_037143495.1 Candidatus Omnitrophota bacterium
GCTTCGAAGCGCTCTGGGGCGTAAGCCCGATGTGGCCGAGGACCGGTATCCCGGCCTCGACGATCGCGCGCGCGAACCGCAGGACGCGCGGTTCCGCGCTCTCAAGCTTGACGGCATCGCAACCGGCCTCTTTCATCAGGCGTCCCGCGTTCCTGATCGCATCCTCCTCGCTCACTTGAAAAGACAAAAAAGGCATATCAACGACCAGAAAAGCGTACGTAGTTCCCCGCCGCACAGCCTTGGCGTGATGGATCATCTCATCCATGGTCACCGGGAGCGTCGAATCATACCCGAGAACGACCATGCCGAGCGAATCACCGACCAGGATCATATCGACACCTGCTTCATCAACAAGGCGGGCCGTCGGATAATCATAGGCCGTCAACATCGTTATTTTCTGCCCGTTGGCTTTCTTGCGCTGCAGGTCCGTAAGCGTTATCTTTTTTCGTTCCATAAGTATCACCTTTTCCGGTAAGCGTCCAGGTATGAATCACAGTAAATATTCTTGTTAAGGACAAGTTCCGCGCTGATCATCGCGTCCATAAGTTGCGTATCGAGCGGATCCATGATCGCCGCGGTGAGTCCCGAAAAAACAGCCATGACTAAAAAGGTCCTGTTAATGAGCGCGCGCTCCCGGGCTCCCTGCGATATATTACTTAAACCGATGATCGTCTGGGGCGGAGGATCGGAAAGGACCTGGAATTCGCGTATCGATTCAAGCGTCTCACGGGCCTGCTGCTGCGCCACGTTCACCGGCAGCACGATCGGGTCGATGTAGACGTTGGTGGGGCTGATATCATGCTCGACGCATGCCGCGAGTATCATGAGCGCCAGCTCGCTCTTTCCTGCCCGGTCACGGGGAACGCCCTTCTTGCTCATTGCCAGTCCGATAATGCGCGCGTCATATTTTTTCGCGAGCGGCAACAGCGCGCCGAGTCGGTCCTCATCGGCGCTCGTCGAGTTGATGATCGCCCCCGGCCCGGCAGACGCAAGCCCCGCCTCAACAACCTCTTTGTTGGTACTATCGATCGAGAGCGGGAGGCTAACCACCTCGCGCACGCTCGTCACGAGCCAGCGCATCGCCATAACGGGGTCAGCCGCCGCGGGACCGACGTTGATATCGAGCGCGTCGGCGCCGGCTACGGCCTGCGCGCGAGCGACCTCGTGAATAGCGCCGGCATCCTTCTCGGCGATCGCCTTCGCGATCTGCCGGTACATGCCGTTGATCCGTTCGCCGATAACAAACATAAATCAGCCCTCCCATCACTTAAATATTTTTACGGGTCCTGTCGCGTCAACCGGTTCGCTGGATCGGTCAGGACTGCTCCAGCGGCAGTCCATTGCTCGGAAAAATCTCTTTTTACTTCTGCTTTCGGCAGAAGACCAATCTAAAAAGAGATTTTTACGCCCTGCTCACCGGAATTGCCGGGCCACCCGTAAAAATTTTTCTCTGATAAACTTATCATACGGTTTATCACACGCTGCCGGCCATGAGCTTACGAATCATTTCCTGCGTCCCGGCAACAGCCTGCGGATGCCGCATCACCAGGATGTCGGCACCTGCCTGGAGCATGCAGACGGCGGTGATCGCCTCCCAAAGCGGCCCCCGCAGCGCGGCAGCTCCCCACGCGGGAGCCTCGCCATCACTGGCGCGCGCTTCTTTGGTCCTCCAGACATCGCCGCCGAGAAAAAGAATAAATGGCATTGAGAGCATGCGGTCACCGGCCAATGCCGCGAGCCGCCCCCGCTCCATGATCGAATAAGCGTATTCCATACCGTACCCGAGCGCCCCCGCGGTCGGATTCATCGCGACGCGGCGCGGATCAAAACCCATATCGGTTATCAGGATATTCATCTGCTTGGCTATATTAATATCGATCGGGCTCTCGGCAATGATCGAATGCCCGTCTGCAATGCAGGAAGCGACGAGCGTCTTATAGTTATCCGGGAGCGCGCAGCCAAAGAGAATATTTTCACCTTTGGCTGCCTGGCTGCAGGCTGAGAGAACGTCGCTGTCTTTTTCTTTGTCGCCGGAGCCGGTGACGATCAGCGGGACATCGACCGCCGCCAGCACGTTGCGAACGGTGGCGGCTGCCTGATCGGGGGTGAAATTCGCGCTTTCCGGATTGGTCCCTTCCAACACCAGGCAAATAAGGTCCGCTTTAAATTCCTGTACACACCGCCGTGCCCATGCGCAGGGATCCCGCAGATCATTTTCGAGCGCTCCGGTAAGCGCACCAGGCCAATCTTCGGGGGCATGGTCCCAGACCTCCATGGCGACCAGCGGGCGGTTCGGCATCGTTCCCTCCTGAAAAAGATACGGGAGACACCGCTCTGCGCCGACCTTTAATTCCCGCGCGCGCGTACCGCCGTGTTCACGCGTTGCCCCCAGGACAAGCTCGTTGACCGCACCGGTCCATTTTTCATTGATCACTTCAATCGGCATCCTAACTCCTCCAGAGCCTTTCGCGCGGCGCTGCTGACGTCGGCGACGGTGACGGGCTCTCCCGCAATACTCAACCGCTCTATCTCGCTGTCGAAAGGAATGGTCGCTCCCACCTCGAGCCCCGTCTCGGCGAGCGCCTGCGAGAGAAGACCGTCCGGCGCTCCAGCAGCCATATTCAAGACCAGACAGGCCTTACCGATCTTAAGATCCATCTCACCCGCGAGCCGGTATATCCGCGCGGCCGACCGGACCCCCACGACCGAAAAATCGCTGACAACGATGAAGGAATCTATCTTTCTCGCCGTACGCCTCGAGAGGTGCTCCATACCCGCTTCATTATCGATAACGGTAAAATCATATGAACGTGAAAGCTTTTCTATGACGCCACGGAGCACATTATTCGCGTAACAATAGCATCCGGGGCCTTCAGGCTGCCCCATAGCCAACAGGTCAAAACCGGCCCCCTCGGAGAGCGCGTTCTGGATCTCGTATTCGATATACCGGTCTTTGGTCATCCCGGCTGGCAAAGCCCCCGCCAGCGCAGCTGTTTTGTCGAGAATACCGACAACGGTTTCCTTCAGTTCTATACCCAGCGCCTGGTGGAGGTTCGCGTTCGGATCAGCGTCGAGAGCGAGTACCGATCCCTGTTTGCTTCGAACAAGATAATCGACCACCAGCGACGCGATAGTCGTTTTACCGGTCCCCCCCTTACCCGCGGTCGCGATCACCTGCCCCATAGCACTCTTTCTAGCGTCGCACGCTCGGGAATCTGCCGAGGTCCGTATGCGGAAAAAAAAGACTCGCGATATACTCATCCATATACGACGGCTCGACACAGAGCTCAACATAGGTCATTTCCCGCGCCGCTCCCGTCGCTTTTTCCATGGTCCCGTAGGAGAGAGCGATCTCACGGATGCCCGCAAGCGATGTATTACCGACAAAGAGAAACTTATCGCGGGGAAGATCGGGCAACAATCCGATCATTACCGCCTTTTCGACATCGATGGAGGTTCCGAACCCGCCCGCGATATAGATACGCTGGATATCCTCAAAACGGAGACCGACTTTGTTAACCAACGCTGCCGCCGCTGAATAGATAGCCCCTTTTGAACGCTTAAGATTCTCAATATCAGGCTCCGTTACGACGATATCCCGCTCAGCCGCGTTCTCGCCTTTAAAAACAAGGACGAATTCATAACCATCGGCGCCCTCCCTGATCCGCGGGTCGGAGAGCGTACGGTCGATCCGGCCATTTTTATCGATAATGCCGGCTGCCAGCATCGCTGCTAACGCATCGATATAACCGGAGCCGCAAATACCCCTGGCTGGCTGGCCTCCGATGGAGGCCACTTTTACTTCAAAACCAGCCGTTCCTTTTCTGATATCGATCTTCTGGAGAGCGCCGTGCGCTGCCCGCATACCGCAGCTGACACCGCTGCCCTCAAATGCCGGGCCCGCCGACGCCGCGCAGCAGGCGATCCAATCGCGGGAACCGAGGGCGATTTCGCCATTGGTCCCGATATCGATCAGCATCGAAAGATCGGCGCTTTCGCGCATCCCGCAGGCGATAACGCCCGCGGTTATATCGCCGCCGACATAACTGCTGACGCCGGGCACGCAGGCGACGAGTCCGCGCGGGTGTATCC
>JBAWYO010000158.1:0-4046 GCA_037143495.1 Candidatus Omnitrophota bacterium
CGCCCTTGATCTTGCGGATGATCTTGCCCTGGATATTGTCGCCTTCCTTGAAGTTCATGAGGATAGCGTCCCAGCCCTGCGTGCGCTTGGCGCGGTCTTTGGAGAGGCGGAGCATCCCGTCCTCGTCCTCGGTCGCCTCGATGAAGACCTCTACTTCGTCGCCGATCTTGACGGCCTTCGGGTCCTCGAACTCGTAGAGCGGTACCGTCCCTTCGGATTTGAAACCGACGTCGACGATAACTTCCTTCGAGCGTATTTCAACGATAATACCTTTAAGGATATCTCCTTCCCGGTACGTTTTCATCGTCCCTTCGTATAGAGAAGTTAGATCATCCTGTTGCGGTTGTTCGTTTTCATTAGTCATTGCTGCGTATTCCCCCTTATATGGATTTGATCCCCGTCCGCTGAGCGTCGGGCAGCATTCCTGCGCCGTCACACCTGAGGCGTGAACCGCGCGCCGGTAATGGTCGTGCTGATCTCTTCAATGACCCAGTCGGGCGTCGATGCCCCGCTGGCAATGCCTATCCTTTCTTTGTTTTCGAACCACGCCGCCTTAAGCTCTGAAGCGGTCTCGACGTGGTACGTATTTTTGCATATTTTCGAACATAATTCAAACAATCGTTTTGTATTGGCGGACATCCTGCCGCCGGCGACGATCATCACGTCGCACTCTCTGGCAAGCCTGACAGCGCTCTCCTGCCGCAGGCGGGTATCATTGCAGATCGTATTCACGATCCGCACCTCGGCAAATTCCCGCGTAAGGACCTCCGCGATCATCAGCAGGTACTCCTCGCGGGCCTGCGTCGTCTGGCTCACAAGGCCGATCTTCGCGGCGATGGCCGGTACCTTACGTAACTGCTCTATATCTTTAACGACGATCGCCCTTCCGTTCGCGCATCCAACGAGTGAACGAACCTCGGGATGCCGGTCGTCGCCGAAAATAATAACGGTATATCCTTCCTGAGCGAGCGCCGTGACGGTTCGCTGCGCCGACATGACGTAGGGACAGGTCGCGTCGACGATCTCAAGTCCCCTGGCGCGGATATCCTCGAGGACCGCCGGACTGGTCCCGTGCGACGATATCACGACAACCCCCGCTTCGATATCGCCGACGTCTTTGACCGACGCGAGCCCTTCCTGCGATAACCGCTCAACCGCCTGGCTGTTATGGATGATATGCCCGAGCGATGAGACGCGCTTACCTTTATTCTTCTCGAGCGCCTGCTGCGCCATACTGATCGCGCGCTTGACGCCGAAACAGAAACCAGAGCAGGGCGCTATCGTGATCTTCATGCTTCAACGCTTAATCTTTTGATGCGGGCCATAACTTCATCACTCATCGCCTGATAATCGTATTCGCCGTCTGAGCCCCGGTACTGGTGCGGATAGACCGGTTCGCCGACGCGTGCCTCGACCGGTTTTAAGCGGATAAAGCTCGCGTGCGCCGGCAGGGCGTTATCGGAACCACGCACATAGACCGGCACGACCGGCACCAGCGCGCGAACAGCCACAAACCCGACCCCTGCCTTTGCCTCCCTGATGATCCCGTCGCGCGAGCGTGTCCCCTCAGGAAAAAGCGCGATAATGCCGCCGCGTTTCAGGCAGGCAAGTGTACCTTTGATGGCTCCCATATCGAATCGTCCCCTGCTGATCGGGATAACCCCGACGCTGGCAGCCCACCACCGGAAGAACGAATTGCCGAAGAGATCGGCGCGCGCCATAAAATGGACTTTGCGCGATGTTATGAACCCGACCGCGCCGGGATCCAAAAAACTTAAATGATTCGCGGCGATAATGAACGGCCCGGTGCGCGGCACACGCTCACCATGGCGCACCCGATACTTGAAACAAATTTTAAAGAGCAGCCATAATATCGATCGCGAAATAAAATAGACCATACGAGAGCGGTGACCTTATCCTTCTATCGCGGCAAGTATCGTGCCGACAACCTCATCAACCGTCATTTTCGTCGTGTTAATATACCGGGCGTCTTTCGAGCGTTTCAGGGCGCCGACACTGCGCGTGAAGTCGCTGATATCCCGCGTGCGGGCGTCTTTCTCGACATCTTTGAGCGGCACCCGCATGCCGAGCGACCGCAATTCCCTGCACCGGCGCTTCGCGCGTTCTTTAAGATCAGCGTCAAGATAGAATTTATACCGGGCGCCCGGACAGACAACGGTCGTCGTATCCCGCCCCTCAAGGACCGCTCCGCCTTTGGCGGCAATGGCGCGTTGCGCCGTGACCATGCACGCGCGCACACCCGGGACCTTCGCGATATACTTGATCTTATCGGTCAGCTCGGGCGTCCTGATCTCGCGGGTAACATCCTGCCGGTCAAGATAGACCCGCACCTTCGAAAGACGCTTATCCGCCTGCAGGCGCACGTCACTCGAGCGCGCCATTTTTACCAACGCTTTCTCATTCTCAAGATCCAGGCCGAGCCTCATCGCCTTAAGCGTGAGCGCCCGGTACATCGCTCCCGTATCGAGATAGAGAAGCTTTAATTTTTTCGCCACGAGCTTGCTGATCGTCGACTTGCCGCTGCCGGCCGGTCCATCGATCGCAACGATCAGTTTTTTATCTCGCCGAGCCATGACCGTTATTTGTACCGCAGATCAATAAAGTGCTCTCGGCGCGTCTTCGCCGCGGCGAGCAGCTTGACCAGCTGCCCCGCGTTCTTCCGCGAGAGCGCCCGCATGATCTGACGGTATTCCTTTTCAAAGAGATGAGCGGCGCGCAGTACCTTTTCCCTATTTGACAGGAATATCCCCGCCCAAAGCTCAGGATCGCTTGAAGCAACCCGTGTTGTATCTTTAAAACCTTCGGCCGCGTACCGCAGATCTTTCACCGGGACTGTGCCTGCGAGGCTGAAAGCGACCAGATGCGGAAGATGACTGATAAGCGCGATACTCTCGTCATGTCCGGAGGGCGTCATCACTTCAACGCGGCCGCCGAGAGCTCTCCAGAATTCCTTGACCGTTCGCAGCGCCCCGCGATCCGTCCGAGAACTCTTAACGACGATACAGGGAGAACCTTCAAAGAGATCGGACTTCGCGTATTCAACGCCGGTATGCTCTGAACCCGCCATCGGATGTGATCCGACGAAAAAGATCCCGCTTTTTACCGTGACCATCTTTTCAATTTCGCCGACGACCCATCGTTTTGTGCTGCCGGCATCCGTTATAATAGCGCCCTTCTTTGCGTAGCGAAGCGCTTCACGAGCGATACCGGGGATAGAGCCGACCGGCGTCGCCAGAATGATAAGGTCTGCTTCCCGCACTCCTTCTGCGACCGACATGACCCCTTGGTCGACCGCCTTGCGGGCAAGCGCATGACGCAGGGTCGAGCGATGCCTGAAAACGCCGATGATCTCTTTCGCGAGGCCGCGCTTCTTCGCGGCAAGCGCGATCGAACCGCCGATAAGACCGACACCGATTATCGTGATGCGTTTAAGTTGTTTCATAGATACCTACTCCAGGTCACCAGTCACCAGTTAAAAACAAAAGAATATATCGATTATTTCTTTTACTGGTGACTGGTGTCTGGTGACTTGGTGACCTATCAGTTTTACAGCGTTCTTCCTACCGCCTCAGCCACTTTGCGCAGATCGCCCATCAACTCCTCGAACTTCTCCGGCAGGAGCGACTGCGCGCCATCGGACATCGCTTCCTCGGGATTGGTATGGACTTCAATGATCAATCCGTCAGCGCCCGCCGCGAGCCCCGCTTTCGCCGCGGCCGGTACCAGCCCCCACTTGCCCGTCGCGTGGGACGGGTCGATGATGATCGGAAGATGGCTGAGCGATTTGACCGCCGGTACGGCGTTGATATCAAGCGTAAAACGGGTAAAATCCTCGAACGTCCTGATGCCACGCTCGCAGAGTATGATCTTCAGGTTCCCTTCACTGGCGACGTATTCGGCAGCCATCAGGAGCTCCTTGATCGTCGCGGCCATACCGCGCTTTAAGAGGACCGGTTTTTTAGTGCGCCCGACCTCGCGCAGAAGATTAAAATTCTGCATATTGCGCGCGCCGATCTGTATGATAT
>JBAWYO010000159.1:0-3977 GCA_037143495.1 Candidatus Omnitrophota bacterium
GTACCCCTCTTAACCAGACTCGTTCGCTCGCTCCTCGCCTCCGAAAGCGTCCCCTTTAAGCGCCTCGCGGGCATCGGTATCGGCGTTCCGGGCATCATCGATTCCGCTTCAGGGACAATACTGGCGGTATCCAATATGAAACTTACCGGAGTCTCGCTTGCCGGCGCGCTCAAAAAAGAACTGCGCGTGCCCGTCGCCATTGAAAATGACGTTAAGGCGGGACTCCTCGGCGAACACTGGCTCGGGGCCGCCCAGGGATGCGCGAATGCCGTTGGACTCTTCATCGGTACGGGCATCGGCGGCGCGATCATCCTTGAAAATCAGCTCCTGACCGGCTTTCACCATCCCACCGGCGAATTCGGCCACGCGATCGTCGCTCTCGACGGCCCTGTCTGCGGCTGCGGCAGCCGCGGCTGCCTGGAAGCACTCGCCGGCAGATGGGCGATCGAACGTGATATCAAGGACGCCCTTCGCGCGGGAGAAAAGAGCGCTATTACTGACATCTGCGGCAAAAATCCACCGTCCATAAAAAGCCGCGCTCTCGCTGAAGCGCTCAAGGCGGGCGACCCGCTCGTCACGAAAGTGCTGAAACGCGCATCCAAGGCGATTGGTCTCTCCTGCATATCGATACAACGCACGATCGACCCCGAGGTGATCGTCCTGGGCGGCGGTGTCATTGAAGCCTGCGGGGATTTTATCTTTCCTATCGTCAGGAAGACCGCCGCCGCCGACCGTCTCCTTCCCGAGAAATTCGCCTGCCGGGTCGTACTCTCCCGGCTCGGCGATGAAGCTATCATCTTCGGCGCCGTAGCGTTGATCAAACGACGCCTGGGGCTGACACTTACCGATGAAGCCTGCCCGTTCGTCAGGTTGATGAAGAATGGCGAGATCAGCGCGGAGTGCAGGCTCTTTGACCAGGATATTTATATCAGAGCGGACGGCAGGATCAAAAAACGCGAACTTAAGGAAGTCCCCGAGGGGGCAACGCACGAGATCGACCTTGCGGAGGTACAAAAGATCTGCAAGAAGAAACCCGGCATCCTGATCATCGGTGCCGGGCATAAGAGAACTCTTCAAATAACCGCCGGAGCGCATGCATACTTACGAAACCGCGGGATCCGCTCTGTCAGCCTCTCCACCCCTGAAGCGATCGAGCTCTACAATGAGAAACGCTCCAACAGGGCCATTCTCATCCATACCGCTTAGCCGACCAGCATCTCCAATCCCACCCAGGTTTTACGCTTTATGAGCTCGTTCCAGAGACATACAAACTTGCGATATTCCGCTACCCGGCGATCTTCACAGGACTCGATAAAACGCCCTGCGGCGTATCTTGCCTCAGCGCAAACCTCCCCGTCACCACAGAGAGCGGGCGTAGCAACGATCCAGGTGTCGAGATCATGCATCCGCCCCAACGCCCGCTGGACTTTCCGCGCTGAACGGATATAGCGATCCATCTTTTCCCCATAGATCGGCCGCAGGATCTCCAGCGCATACCGCAGATGTTTGGCCGCAATACGCATCTGATGCAGTTCGTGGACTTTGCCGGGCTTAAGAACATATTTTTCGTAGGTGAGCAACTCCAAGAGCAGCCGCATCAAACGTCGTCGTGTTGTCACGCGTACCCTTACCGGATCGGTGAGCGTATCCATCGACGGACCAACTACCCGCAGAGGATGCTTTCTCGTAGTATACCGGGCCAAACGCATCCGCACCTTCTTCTGGACCAGTCTGCGTCGCTGGCGTAATCCGGCAATAAGCTCATCTGTACCAACGCGGTATTTTTTTTCTTTCCGGCGCGCGCAAAATTCTTTGAGCGCCTCCATGTGGACATCCAGCTCCCGGGCCTCGCCTAACACGTCCGCGAGAGCGACCACTTCCCTGCGCCACCGTCGCGCGTCATCCCCCGGCAGGATATCTTTAAATACCTTGAAGGCGGTACGCAGCTTCCTCGTGGCGACCCGCATCCGGTGCAGATACTCAATATCATCCGCGCGCGCGACGCCTTCGCTCTCTTTAAGAAGATGCTTCAAGTACTTTTGTATGGTCTTTTGGGGAAGGGTTTCATGGCTCATACGGCTTGTGCGGTGTAGTGCTTGATCAGGTACTCCTGCGCGTTGAAGCGGGCATCCTCTTTTTCGACCCGCGCGTACTCTTTTGAGGCGAGCAGGACCCGGGATTTGCAGTTGTCTTTCCAATAGGTCTCAAGGACCATCTTGAGGTGCTCTTTGATCTCCTCTTTGGAAAGCTCGAACATCATCTCGATGCGCCGGTCGAGGTTGCGCGTCATCCAATCGGCTGAAGCGAAGAAGACACGATAGTCGGCGTTGTTGTTAAAGAGGAAGATCCGCGAGTGTTCCAGGAACCTGCCCACAACACTGCGCACCTCGATATTCTCGCTGAGGTTCGCGACGCCCGGCACAAGGCAACAGATCCCCCGCACGAGCAATTTAATCTTAACCCCCGCGCATGAGGCCTCGTAGAGCTTCTCGATCATGCCGATATCCTCAAGTGAATTCATTTTCGCGAAGATGCAACCGTTCTTGTACTTCTTCTGGCATTCAATTTCGCGATCGATCAATTCAGAAAAATACTGGCGCAGGTCATTGGGCGATGAGATGATCCGCTTCCAACGCGACGGCAGCGAGTACCCCGTAATGACGTTAAAAACTTCTGAGATATCTTTGCAAAAATCATCGTTTGCCGTAAAATAACCGATATCGGTATAAACGCGCGCGGTCTTTTCGTTATAATTGCCGGTCGAAAGATGCGCGTAACGCTTGATCCCCTCTTCCTCGCGGCGCACGATCAGCGCGATCTTCGAGTGGACCTTCATATTGGGAAATCCGTAGATAACGTGACATCCGGCCTCTTCAAGCTCCTTGGCCCAGGTAATATTACGTTCCTCGTCAAAACGAGCTTTGATCTCAACCAGGACAGTGACCTGTTTTTTATTGCGGGCGGCAACCTTGAGCGCCTCAATGATCGACGAACCGTCATTCGTCCGGTAGAGCGTCATCTTAATGCCGAGGACATTGGGGTCCCGGGACGCATTCTCAATGAGATCGATCGTCGGTTGAAACGAAGAGAATGGCAGATGGACGAGAAGATCGCCCTCTTTAACTTTGTCGAAGATATTCGCGTAATCAACCTTCGCGGGAATAAAACTCGGATAGAGAAGCGCCGGCGCGCTCACTTGTCCCGCGACCTCGAAGAGATAGGTCAGGTCCATATCCCCTTCGACCGGCATGGTTTCTTCCTTGGTACAGCTCAAACCGGCACAGAGCGCCTCAAGAAGCTCGGGCGAGAATTTTTTCTCAAGCTCAACTGAAACCGGGCGCGCGTAATGGCGCTGCCTGATCTCGTCATTGATCGCCTTAAGCAGGTTCGTCGCGAACTCCTCATCGACCGAGAATTCACTGTCGCGCATGATCCTGAACGATGAACTTTCCACGATCTTGTATCCTTTAAAAAAAGCTTCGAGATTCTCCCTGATAATATCGTCAATCAGGACGAAACTCGTCTCGTCCTTCTCGGAAGGCAGCCTCAGAAGGCGCGGGATCGAGCGCGGCACGGGCACGGTCGCGAGGTATGACTTATCATAGCGGCTGACATTTAAAGCGAACCCGATCGTACGCGAGGTTAGCAGCGGGAACGGCCTGCCCTGGTCCACCGCCATCGGGGTAACGATCGGGAATATCGTGCTCTCAAAATATTTTTTCACGAACCGCTTCTGTTCGCCCGCCAGGTCCGCGCACCGGCGTATGAAGATCTGGTTCTTCTCAAGCTCCTTTAAGATCTTCGACTGATAGATATCGTACGCCCGCTTAACGAGCGCGGCGGTCCTGGTCTTAACGAGGTCGAATATCTCGTGGGGATAGTAACCGAAACTGTCCTTCTTCGCGTACTGCGCGTCGACGAGCCGCTTGTGCATCGCGTAGCGCACGGTAAAGAACTCATCGAGGTTATTGGCAAAT
>JBAWYO010000160.1:0-3969 GCA_037143495.1 Candidatus Omnitrophota bacterium
CTGCCAGGCACGTTTTTCTAACATAGCATAGCAGGATTTGAAGCTCGCGAGCGCCGACCATCGGGAGGAAGAGGCGCCGATCCGGCGCCGAAAGTGAGCGAGGGGAGGTTACGCAGGCCGAGCGATCCGCGAGGCCGAAGTAACCAAATCCTGCCAGGCACGTTTTTTTACGTTTTTTATACCAGGCACACCATTTTTTAATTCGTAAGCCTCATAAGAGCCGGTGCGCATGATATCGATGACCGATGAAGCATACATGACCGAGGCGCTCAAAGAGGCTCAGCGGGCTTTTGAGGCTGATGAGGTTCCGGTTGGCGCCGTGATCGTTCATGAGGGCAGGATCATCGCCCGGGCGCACAACCAGATCAAACTGCTCAAAGATCCGACCGCCCACGCCGAAATGATCGCGATCACGCAGGCGGCGGCTCACCTGCAGAATGAACGGCTCCTCGATTGCAGCCTCTATGTAACGGTCGAGCCGTGCGCGATGTGCGCCGGCGCGATGGTTTTAGGAAGGGTCAGCAGGGTTGTCTATGGTGCTGCTGATCTAAAGACCGGTGCGTGCGGTTCAGTGCTGAACGTGGCCAATAACAACAAGCTCAATCACCAGGTAGCGGTCACCAAAGGTATTCTCGGTAACGAATGTACCCTGCTCCTGCAGGAGTTTTTTAAGAAGAAAAGAATTAAATAAGCGTGGGAATGCCGGATGTAGCAGATTCAGCTTGAGAAAGTTTTCGCGTGAGTTCTTTAGTATGCAGGACAGCCTCCTTTCAGGAGGGATAATTTCTTAAAGAAGGGAACTTCGTTCCCCTTCTTTAAGAGAGTTTATTTTTCTCGCAGCGACCGATAATCCGGTGAGGAGGGGGATTCCCTGAAGGGGGAACGACGTTCCCCCTTCAGAAAAAGCCGGACGCGTAATTTCAGTCGCGAGAAAAGGATTTTTGGAGAGATGCCGGAGTGGCCGAACGGAGCCGCCTGCTAAGCGGCTGATCGGGTAAAACTGATCCCTGGGTTCGAATCCCAGTCTCTCCGTTTTTTATCGAGCCCATATTTTCTGATGTGAGATCTAAGCCCTTTCAGCGATCACCCATGAAACATAAAATCATTCCCATCACCCAAAAAAAAGATATACCGGCCGCTTATCGCAGTAATCCCATAGGGTTGCTGCTGGAGTATCACAATTTGAACCGCCGGTTTGATACATACGAACAGGCGCGACTCCTGATCGGTATGTGCATGGACAATCGCAAGCACCTGCATATGCCCGATAATTTTGCATTTATTATTCGTTCCGGAGGGGCAAATCTTCGCTATAGCGAGTTCAAGGTCTCCTACGCGATCGCCGTTGGTAAAGTGCGCCACATCGCGTTGATCGGTCATAATCACTGCGGTATGGTTAATCTCATCCAGAGAAAAAAAGAATTCATCGATGGCTTGGTAAAGGGGGCAGGGTGGCGCCGGGAAGCCGCTGAGGAACATTTTATGAATCTGGCTCTTATGCATGAAATTGGCAACGAAGTAGATTTTATCATGAGTGAAACAGACCGGCTGCGCAAGCGGTATCCTAAGATCGCCATTGCCCCCCTCTATTATCGGGTTGAAGATAACCAGTTGTGTTGTATTCGCTAAGGTCGGGAAAGCATAGACTCTCCACATAATACATGTTATAATCCGTATAGTTCTTTTGAACGCGCAACGAGCTTGATGAGGATGCGATGAAAACGACGTTATTCTATTTTTCGGGAACGGGTAATTCGCTTGCGGTTGCCCAGGATATCGCCCGGGAGATCGGCGACGCGCATATCTTTGCGGTCCCCTATGGACTCATGAAGCCGGAGGTGGCCGCGCATGCGGAAGCGATCGGGATCGTTTTTCCGGTCTACGCGTGGGGGCTCCCGCTGATCGTCTCCGAATTTTTAAAGAAGGTCAAATGCGGTAAAGACGCGTACGTTTTCGCGGTCGCGACCTATGGCGGCATGCCCGGAGCGGCGCTCAAGCAGGCCGAGCGGGAATTGAAAGAACGCGGCGTGCGTCTTGCAGCGGGATTTGGCGTGCTGATGCCGGGTAATTATACGCCGATGTATGGCGCGATAGCAGCTTCCCGGCAGGAGATGATCTTTAAGCGCGCCGCGGAGAAGATCAAGCGTATTGCCGTCGTCGTTAACGCGGGATCGACGGCGCGGATCGAAGGAAGTCCGTTTCTGGTCAACGTGCTCCTGTCGAGAGTCGTTTACCGGATGTTTATATCAAAAGTTCATGAGGCGGATACGTCGTTCTGGGTCGATCACCGATGCAGCGGATGCGGGCTTTGCGCAAAAGTCTGCCCGGTTAAGAACATAGCGATGGCTGGTGGTACTCCTGTCTGGCAGCATAAATGCGAACAGTGCATGGCGTGTCTGCAGTGGTGTCCCACCCAGGCATTGCAATACGGCAGAAGTACGGTCGGGCGCAAGCGGTACCATCACCCCAGGGTGACTGCCCAGGATCTGATGGCATAGGGAGCGGGAGGAGCGCGAGCAATGGAAAAGACGATCAGGTCTTTCGGCAAGAACAAATTCCAGGAAATCCGGGTCAGTATTACTGAATTTCAGGGTAATGATCTCATTGATATCAGGACCTGGAGCCAGCTTAAGAATTCCGACGAAAAGACGCCCACCTCAAAAGGCGTCTCTATAAACGTAAAATTGTATCCCGTGCTCAAAGAGGCCGTTTTGGCGCTGGAAAAAGAACTTAAGGATAATAACCTCTTATAATCAGTAAGCCGCTACCTGTGATCAACTATGTCCTATCTGGTATTCGCCCGTAAGTGGCGCCCGCAGAATTTTAACGATATCGTCGGCCAGTCCCATATCGGCGCTACGCTTAAAAACGGCATACGTCTCGGCCGGGTCAGCCAGGCATATGTTTTTTCCGGGCCGCGCGGGGTTGGCAAGACCTCGACCGCCCGGATATTCGCGAAAGCGCTCAATTGCAAAGAACCCGTTGCCGGAGAGCCCTGCAACAAATGTCCAAGTTGCCTCGATATCACCTCCTCACATTCGCTCGATGTCATAGAAATAGACGGCGCCTCAAATCGCGGCATTGACGAGATCAGGTCGCTGCGGGAAAATGTAAAATTCGCCCCGATAAACGGCACCTACAAGATCTATATCATCGACGAGGTCCACCAGATCACGAAACAGGCCTTCGACGCGCTCTTAAAGACGCTCGAAGAGCCCCCCGCGCACGTCAAGTTCATCTTCGCGACGACCGAGCCTCACAAGATCCCGGCGACGATCCTCTCGCGGTGCCAGCGTTTCGATTTCAAGCGAATACCGATGAAAGAGATCGTCGGGAAGCTCAAGGAAGTCGCGAAGGCGGAAAAGATCAATACTCATGAGAGCGTCTTTTTCGAGATCGCGAAGGCCGCCGACGGGTCGTTGCGCGACGCGGAATCGATACTTGATCAGCTCAACTCATTTTGCGAATCGTCGATCAGTCTTGAGGACGTGACGAAGATCCTCGGTGTGATCGAAGACGATCTTTTTGTCCGCGTCATGGACGGCACGGCGGCAAAAGACGCGGGCACGCTGCTCAAGATCGTCGATACCCTGACGAATGAGGGAAAAGACCTCTTCCAGTTCCTGGTGCGGCTGATCGAGCACATACGCGATCTCGCGGTGCTTAAGATCAATAAGGACCTCTTTGGGTCGCTCGCGATCTCCGAAGAGACCGCCCGCGCCTGCGCAGCCCAGGCGGAAAAATTCACGATCGAAGACCTCGTCTATTTTTTCTACCTGCTCTCATCATCGTACGAGACGGCAAAGAAGACCGGCATGGTACGTTTTTCTCTCGAATTCGCCCTTATCCGAATGGCGCGCAAGGAAAAAGCGCTGCCCTTAAGTGACGTGCTTGAAAAACTCCACCGCGCCGGGAGTTCGCTGCCGTCTCCCGCAGCTGTGCGTCGTGAAACGCCCGTGATGCCCGCGC
>JBAWYO010000161.1:0-3910 GCA_037143495.1 Candidatus Omnitrophota bacterium
TGAAAGTAACCCTCGAAAACCTGTCACGGGTGCTGCCGTCTTTGGCGCTGCGCTGGTTCTCGCGCGCCTGGATGAAGGCCGCGCGCGCCTGGCCGACTTCGGCAGACCGCAGCCCGCCCTCAAATATCGGATACGAAAGGGTAAGCCCGGCGTTCCATTGATCGTTCTGAGGCAGCCAGCTCGTATCGGTCCGTCCGGCACTCACCTGGGCCGAGAGCTGCGGAAGATACGACCCTTGCGCGGACTTAATAGTATATGAGGCAGCCTTGGTCAGCGCGTCAAGCCGCTCCAGCGACGGGTTCTGCGCCGCGAGCGCCTCGAAATCGGGGCGTTGGAGCGATCTCTCGGCAACGCTCAACTCCCCTTGCGCGCGCAACGCCGCGAATAAACTCCGCCCCATCTCTTTGGTGAGTGAGCGCTGCGCAACTTCAAGCGCCCGACGCGCCTGGGCTATCTCAAACGCCGCCTGCGCCAGATTCGCTTCAGCGGTCATGAGCGCCCCCTTATGCTCCATTCCTGATTTGTACCGCAGGGTTATCAGGTCAAGATTCGATTGCCTGATCTTCCGGATATCTTCGGTGATCGTGAGTGCCTCCTGCGCTTTCAGAAGCGCGATAAAAGCACCGCGCAACCGCAAACGCACTTCGGAAGAGATGAATTTGAAATTATATTCAGCGGCCTTTATGTTCTCTACAGCGGCATGGGTGTTGTCTATCGTCTTCAGCCCGTCAAAAAGAAGCTGGGACCCCTGCGCCCCATAGCCGTAGCTGTTTTGAGTCCGATGCGTCCTGCCGCTGCTGTTGCCGGTCGTCGTCTCGCCCCGCGACGCCTGGAGATCGGCGCTGATCTGCGGGAAGAGGCCGCTCGCGGCAGTCTGCTTTGCCGCCTCTGATTGACTGATGGCGCCCTGCGCCGATATAAGGTCGGGGTGATTCTTCTGCGCTTCCTTAATACAATCATACCAGCTTAACGCCTCATCCGCCCTGCTGACTCCCGGGCATATCGCGGCAACCATGATCACCGCCATAAGAAAACGTATGCTTAATTTCTTCATGCACTCACCTATCCTGATGCGGAACTTTTGATTCCAGCTTCGATATAATTTTTGCCGCCTTATCGAGGAACTTGCTGAAATCTTTCTCCGGCATCATACTGATAACTTTCTTATCGAGCTTGCCAAAAACAACCAGAGAGTCACCGGCCTTGATGTTCAGCGCCTTGCGCAGCGGCGCCGGGATCACGATCTGTCCGCGTTCTCCGACGGTCACTGAACCGTACGCTTTACCTCTGAATATCGCCTGCATAGCGCATCCTCCTCGGTGTGTGAAAAGTATGAATTGTATGAATAATATGATATACCCAGCCGCATCGCCTGTCAATAAAAAATATGCGGCCTGGATCTTCACGGGCCGCATACCCATAACGCGCTTCTGTACCTTTATTAGTACAAAACTATTTTGGCCTGCCGCATTATTATCTTCGCAATGCATCACATAACATAGCTCACCTTCATCATAACCGATCCGCCATACTGATTGGTCAGAATCAAGCTATAGTTGCCTGCTTTTGGCAGCTGCGGGCATATAAAGGTGATCTTGTCATTTTTCCAAATTGTCGCTTTTATCTTCATCGGAGTATTATTGACCATAATAGACAATTCACTCTTTTCTACGGGAGCGCCGAAATACGTTCCGGTAATAACGATGCTTGCGTTTTTTCGCAGCAGCGAAGGAGCTACCGCTTTTATGACAGGCCGTGGAGCGAGCACTTTAAATGGCACTTCATTACTGACACCCTTCGCGTTAGTGACGCAAACCGCGTAATTCCCGGGCGTCATTTGCGTATTGCTATAGATGCCTATCTGTATGTGCGCGTCCTGCCAGATAGAAGCATATACATCAAAAGCTTCTTTGCCGTTAGAAATGGTGACTTTGCTCTTGGAATTGTTATACGAGCCAAAGCCTTTCCCGTATATCTGCATATACAGTATCTGCCGCCCCTGCTCTGCTTCTGCGGGCGTTATCCTGGTGATAAGGGAAACTGTCTTTACCGGCGCTACGGGAGCCGCCATCGGAGGAGGCGCGGGAGCGACAGCCGGCGCCGCAGGGGCGTTCACCGTGATCGCTACTGTCAGCGTGCTGCTTGCCTTGCCATCGGACACCTGGAAGACAACCTGGCACGCGCCGACCTGCTGGGCGGACGGCGTCCAGGCAAGAACACGACCTTGAAATGTGGCGCCGGACGGCATGCTTACTATGCTATAGGTCAGAGTATCTCCGTCAGGGTCATGGCCGAGCACTGTCACGGTAAGTGCCGTACCAGCGGTCACCGTTTGAGCGTCGACCACATCAAACACAGGTGCCCGGTTTGCGTGTTTAACGACGATAGTAAACGTTTTTGATGCGGTCAATTTGCCCCGGTCCGCAACAACAACCTTGACGTTCTCATATCGTCCGATCTGCTCAGTAGTCGGTTTCCAGAATAACGCGAGATACCCATATGACATATTAACATAGGCTCCCTGCGGGAGACTGGAGCTTTCATATACATAGGAAGGCGAGTCCGTCTCATCGGGATCGTGGGCGGGGATCCTGACTATCAGCTCCTGATTTTCCTCGGTAACCTGCTCAGCGATATCATCTATCACCGGCGGATGGTTCTCGCGCACGGTGATCGTAACGCTCGCCGAAGTTGATAATTCACCATCGGAAACATTAAAAGTCACCACATGATCTCCGACCTGATCGGCGGCGGGTGTCCAATCGAGATATCCGGTTGTAGTATCAAAATGGGCTCCCGGCGGAAGATTATCAATGGTGTATATAAATTGCTGAAGATGGATCAGATCATCGGCAACTTCGACACCCACGGAAAATTCTTCACCCACCATCACATCAGCAGCCCCCTGAACCGTCAGTATAGGGGCATGATTGGTGACCGGGAGGCTTGGAATAAGGTGAACTATATACTTGGCAACAACGGCAGCATCCAAGTCAGTAATCGTCCCGTTTTGCGTAACATCGGCGAAATATTTCTGGTCATCATTAAAGGTCATTTTCCCCAGGAGATAGCGGGCGATCCAGACAGGGTCTAACCCGCCGACCATACCATCGCCGTTGACATCACCCCATACCGTCGGATGTATCTCGTGCACCGTGATCGGTGCGGTCACCGACGTTGAAAGTTCCCCATCGGAGACGGTAAACGTCAGCACATAATCTCCGGCCTGGTCAGCAGCGGGGGTCCATTGCACATATCCCGTGCTTGCGTTGAATTGCGCTCCACGCGGAAGATTATCTGCCGTATATATAAACTTTTCAAGACACACTACATCGTCCGTGACCGCAACGCCTACGTAAAGGTCCTCTCCTATCCCGATGTTCGTAGCGCCCTTCACGGTCAGCACAGGAGCATGGTTGACCACGGGAAGGCTCGAAATTAGCTTAACGACATATTTAAGGATAGCGGTCGCGTCCAGATTGGTAATAGCGCCGTTCTGGGTCACATCACCGATATGCATCTGTTCCGCGTTAAAGGTCCGCAGGTGTTGGACATACTGCAAGATCCATGAGGCATCGACTGTGCCGACTATGCCGTCGCCATTCACATCGCCCCACAAAGACTGTACTTCATTGACGGTGATCATAATCATTTGACGCGCAGTCCTGTCGCCGACACTTGCCGTAAACACTACTTCGTAGCTTCCGCTTTGGACGAAGGAAGGAGTCCACATAAAGATATTATTATTGAACGTGGCATTTTCAGGCAGTCCTGTCGCCGCAACGGGCACTGCGGCGCCGGTAGCCGGGTCGGTAGCCGTAACAGTGAACGTCAGGCGCTCTTTTTCATCCACGATCACATCGCCCCACAAAGACTGTACTTCATTGACGGTGATCATAATCATTTGACG
>JBAWYO010000162.1:0-3906 GCA_037143495.1 Candidatus Omnitrophota bacterium
CGATCGAAGAGTATGACCGAAGCCCCGACGATGACCGCCGCGGCGGTCAGGAGCATCGGACGAAAGCGTTTCGCGCCCGCGTCAACGACCGCGTCTTCGAGCGGCATCCCCTCGCCCACCCGCAGCTGGATGAAATCGACCAGGATGATCGAATTGCGCACGACGATCCCCGCTCCGGCGATCATGCCGATCATCGAGGTCGCCGTAAAAAATGTACCGGTGAACCAGTGCGCCGGCAGGATCCCCACCAGCGTCAGCGGTATCGGCAGCATGATGATCCAGGGAGTCTTGAAAGACTGGAACCACCCGACCACCAGCACATAGATCAGGATCAGCACCGCGGCGAAGGCTATCCCCAGGTCCCTGAATACCTCAAAGGTAACGCGCCATTCACCGTCCCACGCAACGGACCAGTGCTCGTTCGTTTCCGGGCCGCCGGTAAAATGCTGCTCTAATTCCTTTTGCCCGCCCTGGACTCCCGGCGGCAGCGTCAACGCCGCCAGTTTGTCCTTAAGCCCCATGATCACGTAGACAGGGCTCTCGAAAGCCCCTGTCACATCGGCGATCACATAGGAGACCCGCATGAGGTTCTTATGGTAGATAGCCCGGTCTTTCAGCTGATCAACGACAGTAACAAGCTCTCCCAGCGGCACCTTCGACCCTGATTTTGAGACGAAGCTTGTCGCCAGGACAGCATCAAGGCTGGCTCGTTTCTCCTTGGGCAGCCGCGCGATGATCTCAAGAGGCTCGTACTCGCCGCTTAAATGCGCCAGGTCGATCACGCTGCCTTTGATCGCGAGCGCGATCGTCTGCACGATCTCCTGTGAGGAGATGCCGTTGAGTGACGCCTTTTGGAGATCGACTTTGAGACGCAGAAGCTTTTCCTGGGCCTGCACATAGGTACCGATATCGGTCACCCCGCGGTCAGCGCCAGCTATTTCTTCGATCCTCTTCGTAAGCGCGGTCTGCCCCTCGAGCGTCGGCCCGTAGACTTCCATCACCAGCGTCGAGAGAACCGGCGGCCCCGGCGGTACCTCGGCGACCTGCACGTGACCGCCATAACGCGCGACTATCTCGTGGACCTTCGGGCGCACCGCTTTGGCTATATCATGACTCTGGCGTTTGCGCCGGTTCTTTTCGGCGAGATTAACCTGCAGATCCGCCTGATACGGCCGCGACCGGAGAAAATAATGGCGCACAAGGCCGTTAAAATTGTACGGCGCGCTCGTCCCTACATAGGTTTCGATATCCTTTACTTCGGAAACCGTTGCCAGATATCGCGCGAGCTCTTCGATCGCCGCATGCGTCTTCTCGAAGGCTGTCCCTTCAGGCATATCGAGAATAACCTGGAATTCGTTCTTATTATCAAAAGGAAGCATTTTTACTTTGACAAGCCTGAGCGGAACGAGCGCGACGGATGCCAGCAATAAAACGGCGAGTACGCCGAGAAATATCGCCCTGACACGACCGTTATTGATGAGGGGCCCCATATAGGAACGGTAGAGGCGCGTCAGCATCCCCTCATTCTCTGATTCGCCATGCGCTTTGAGGGCGCCCTTCTGATGTGCCCTGCCCAATATCCGGTAGGCGGCCCAGGGGGTCGCCACAAAAGCGACGACCATCGAAAAGACCATCGCGGCGCTCGCGCCGATCGGTATCGGGCGCATGTACGGTCCCATGAGTCCCCGCACGAACGCCATCGGCAATATCGCGGCGATCACGGTCAGTGTCGCGAGAATGAGCGGCCCGCGTACCTCATTGACCGCTTCGATCGTGACCTCGAGAAGCGGGCGCCCCTTATTCCGGGCCATCCGCATATGCCGGACAATATTCTCAACATCGACGATCGGATCGTCGACAAGTATCCCGATCGAAAAGATAAGCGCGAAGAGCGTGATGCGGTTGAGCGTGAACCCGAAAAGATAGAAAGCCGCGAGCGTCAACGCGAGCGTCATCGGTATGGCGATCGCGACGACCCCTGCTTCGCGCAGGCCCAGCACGATAGCTATCAGGATACTGACGCCGATAACCGCGATAGCCATATGAATAAGAAGTTCATTCGATTTTTCGTCGGCAGTCGCGCCGTAATTGCGGGTCACGGTAGTAACAACATCGGCGGGGATCATGCTCCCGCGCAGGCTATCGACCATTGAGAGTATTTTTTCGCACAGCGCTGAGGCATTCGCTCCTCTTCTCTTCGAGACTGAGAGCGTAACCCCGTCAAAGGGTCCTTTCGAAAGTGCTAGCGCGGCCGCGCCGAACCTGACGGTGACCGCGCTCTCGTCCTCATCAGGCCCGTCAACGATACGGGCAACATCCTTCAGGTAAACAACGCTTCCTTGACTGACGCTCAGCGCAAGATTTTCGAGATCTTCCTTCGACCGGAAAAATGAATCCGATTCCACGCTCGCCGGCTGCGCCGGACCTTCGAGGTGTCCGGCATCAAGCTTGCTATTAGCCCGGCGGATGAAACCGACGAGCTGCCCGGGATCGAGAAATCGCTCTTTCAGCTTCCCCTCATCGATAAATACCTGGAACTGTCTCCTGCGCCCGCCGGTAATCTGTGTCTGGGAAACATCGGGAAGCGCGGCGATCGAGTTCTGCAGGCTGGCAGCGATCTTCCTGATCTCCAGCGCGCTGCGTTTCGAAGAATGCAACGTCAGTGCCAATACCGGCACGTCATCGATCGACCTGAGCTTGATCAGCGGCTGGCTGGCGCCTTTCGGGAGCACATCCAGGTTAGCGTAAACCTTGGTATAGAGCTTGATCAGGCTCTTCTCGACGTCTTCGCCGACCTTAAAACGGACGATGATAAGCGCGCCATCGGGTTCTGACGTCGAATAAATATATTCAACGCCGGGGATCTCCCAGAGTTTTCGCTCCCCGAGATTGACGATGCGCCGTTCAACCTCTTCGGAGCCGGAGCCGGGATACGAGACGAAGACATCGAACATCGGTACCGATATCTGCGGCTCCTCTTCCCGGGCGATATTCAGAACCGCGAAGAGACCAATGATAATCGCGAATCCGATGATCAACGGTGTTATCTTTGAGCGGGCAAAATAATCGACAATGGAACTGATGAGGTTCGGTTGATGGTCGCGCATTCTATTTCCCTCCGGTAAGCAGGGCTTCAACGCCGGTACTCTCAAGGCTCCCCGACAAAAAGAGGAGTCGCGCCCGCGAGGCATTCTTGTCCGCGACAATCTCGTAATACTGCTGGGCCGCCTTAAGATAAGCGCGGCGGATCTCAAAGAGATCAACGACCGACTTGCGCCCCTCGCGGTAGAGCGGCAGCATCAAACCCACCGCCTCTTTAGCGTCAGCGATCATCTCGCGCACCAGCGGCAGGTTCAACCGCAATGATTCATACATCCCGCATTCCCTGCTCAATTCGCTGCGGACCAGATCCCGCGCCATGCGCCGGCGCGCCTCGAGTTTGCGCACCGCGGCCGCCGCGGTCTTAACCCGCGATGAATATCCGGGGTCAAAAATATCAACCGTACCTTTGAGACCGATCGCATAACTCTGCCCGCTCTTATGAAAATCTTTTGTATTTCCCTGCAGATCGCCGAAGGCGCTGACCCGCGGTAACCATCCCGCTTTTGCCCGCGTGAGGTCATCCCGCTGCGCGCGCAGAGCCTCGTCGATAGCTTTAAAATCGGGGCGACTGCCCTCCGCCTGGGCAATGAGTTCCGACAGGGATCCGGCATTCACGTCTACATCCGCGGGATCGGTCAGGAGGCGGATCGGCCGCGCGGGATCCTGCCCGGTCAGGATATTCATCAGCGCCATCAATATCTTCTTGCGTTCCCCAAGCTCATTGCGGAGGCTGCGCATTTCACCCATAATCACTTTTGCGACAAAATAATCAGCGCCAAGGATCATCCCCTGCCCCTTAAGAGC
>JBAWYO010000163.1:0-3877 GCA_037143495.1 Candidatus Omnitrophota bacterium
CTGAAGATACGGACGGATAAGCTCACTGGTAGCCGGGGCGGGGATCCATTTCGCATCCATGGCGCCCATATACGCGGTGATCTCGGCGGATGTCATCGCGGCATACGGGACGTTCGCCTCGCTTAAGAAGCTCTTCCAGGCAGGGTTACCGGTATGGACCGCGAGCGCTTCGACCTTTTCGTCGATCATTCGAGTGACCGAGCGCGCCAGCGACTGCGTCATCTCGACGCGATCCGAGCTCAGCGAGGAATTGATAAACCGGTAGGCCCACGCGAACGCCAACACAACGGTCATCAGCAGGACAACGGCGCTGTACGCGCATATCACCAGCGTAAACTTCCGTTTTATACCGCCGCGTAGCTGCACTTTTGCCCGTTCGCGGAAGTAACTACCGATCAGGGCGAAGAAACCAAGGGCGATAAGTATCGCGCAGATCATCCTGAATAATTGGACAGGAAGGCCGGTAAGTGCCTGAAAATGCGGATAATTGACGACCCCGGCACACAGGAATCGCGCCGGCGGCACCACAAGACCGCTCAAGATCCCATACACAATAAAAAGCCACGCGACGCTCTGCGCTGCCGCAGGAATAAGGACCGGGAATTTCTCTTTTTTTGCCGCCGATCCTCGCTGAAAAAGAGCAACTGCGGTCACTATCGTCCCGGGGATACAGATACCATAACGGGCGACGATACCGGCAATAAGCAGATCGTGCCAGATAAAATACGAACCCGCCCAGATCGCGAGGCACCCGACCCAGCCGTATTTAAGAAACTGGAAATAACGGTTTTCTTTAAAAAGCGTCCTGCTGCCGAAGGCAACCAGGAACGCGAAGGAGACCGGCAGCAATAAAGCGCCGACAACGGCCAGGATCTGCGCGCAGAGCGGAGCGCTCTGCAGGATCGCCATATCGATCCACTCGTTCGCGCCGTGGACCAGGCCGAAGAGACCGACAAGCCACAGCTCCTCTCCTAACCCCAGCAGATCATGTCTGCGGGGCATCGCCAGCAAGGTGATGCCCATCGCCATAAAAGCGAGTCCGTATAAGAAGAATATTATCTGCATTCTGTCACTTTACGAGCGCTCCTTCTCCTGCAGTTTGGCTTCAAGTTCGGCGATGCGCCCCTTTAATTCCTTCATCTTCAGCTCACGGTCAACAGTAACCTTCTGGAAACGCTCCAGCGCCTCCATCTTTTTCGCCATCTCCGCTTGTATCTGACGCTGCCCGCTGATATCTTTGGCGATATGGACACTGCCGACCATCTCCCCCGCGTCGTTATAGAGCGGGGACGTCGATACCAGCAGCGGCGCGCCGATCTGTGGATCGTCGACCTCCTCAGTATGGCACTGGCAATCCTGGAGCGTCTGCGAGAATGGACAGCAGGGCCAGGGGCTCGAACGTTTATGGAGGAGCTCGAAACACTTGCGCCCGACGATCTCCTCAGGCGCGAGCTTGAGGACCTCGCACATCGCTTTATTGACCTTGGTGATCACGAAGTTCTTGTCCTGAATAAACACAAAATCGGTTATCGAGTTGAATGTCCAATCCCACTCACGGTTGATCCGCAACAGCTCCTGTTCGATCTCTTTGCTATGGGTGATATCCTCGACCTGCGCGACAAAATAGAGCGGATCGCCCGCGAGATCGCGGACCAGAGAAAGACTGAAGGCTACCCAAATGCTGTGACCGTCTTTATGGATATATCTTTTTTCCTTCCGGGAGAACGGGACTTTTCCCGAGAGAATATGTCCGACATACGTAAGATACTCCTTCAAGTCATCCGGGTGCGTGATCTCGCGGGGCGTTTTCGCCAGCAATTCCTCGTCGGTATAACCGACCATCCGGCAAAGCGCCCGGTTGACCTTGAGCCACTTTCCATCGATGCTGATGAGCGCCATCCCCAAGCCCGAATGCTCAAAGGCGGTCCGGAACCGCTCTTCGCTCTCCCGCAACGCTCCGCCGCTCTTCACGCGATCATCTGCCACAGGTTACCTCACATACGCTTTCACTATCTTCTGGTCGGTAAGAGGCCGGTCGGCGGCGCCGACGGGCGCGTTCTCGATCTTCTGGACCACATCGTACCCGGCGACCACTTTGCCGAATATCGTATGGTTCATATTAAGCCACGGGGTCTTCGCCGTCGTAATAAAGAACTGGCTCCCGTTGGTCCCGGGGCCGGCGTTGGCCATCGCGAGGATCCCGGGAGCATCAAAGGTAACCTTCGGATCAACCTCGTCGGCAAACGGTTTTCCCCAGAGCGATTCTCCACCCCTGCCGGTACCGGTAGGATCTCCGCCCTGGATCATAAATTCCTTGATCACGCGGTGAAAAATGATCCCATCGTAATACTTCTTTCCGATGAGCCCGATAAAATTTTCGCACGTCTTGGGCGCGATCTCCGGCATAAGCTTGATCTCAATATTCCCCTGGTTCGTTTCCAGAACAACGACTTTTTCGTTCATAGCGCAAATTCCCCCTTGTGCAGTAACGCCGCCGATACCAAGAACCACCACCGCGATCATAAGTATTCTTTTCACAGCACCACCTCCGTAATGGCATTATTCTACTGTAAAAAAAGTAACCATACAACTGAATTAAATAGCGATGTTCCTCGCCCTTTATTTTCCCCTGATTCCATAGTATAATACCGTCCATGAAGAAAAAAATATATCTGGCGCCGATGGCCGGCGTGACCACGCTCCCGTTCCGGCTTATCTGCCGCGACCACGGCGCTAAACATTGTTTTTTCGAGATGCTCCACTCCAACTCGGTCATCTACGATAACCCGGGAGCGCTGCGGATCCCGGCAACGCACGCGAACGACGCGCCGATATCAGCTCAACTGCTCGGCTCCGACCCCGCCCGCATGCTCGAAGCGGCTCACCGGATCATGGCGGCGGCCACCGTCGTCTCGCTCGACGTCAATAGCGCCTGCCCGGTAAAAAAAGTGATCCGTAAGGGCGAAGGGGCGGCGCTCCTGGCGAACAGACCGTTGCTGGGCAGGATCCTTAAAAAACTCTCCTCCGCCCTGCCCATCCCCGTCTCCGTCAAGCTAAGGACCGGGTTCAAAAAAAGTGACCGGAAAGAGTGCGCCAGGACCGCGAAGATCTGCGAGGCCCATGGGGCTTCGGTCATCTACATCCATGGCAGGACCCAGGCGCAGGGTTATGCCGGCGACGTCGATTACGCTTCGATCCGCGCGGTCAAGGAGGCGGTCGCCATACCGGTCTTCGGCAGCGGTAACGTCTTCGACCACCTTCTCGCAAAGAAGATGCTTGACGAAACCGGCTGTGACGGTATCCTCGTCGCCCGCGGCGCGCAGGGAAATCCCTGGATCTTTAAAGACATCGAAAATTTCCTGGCGGAAGGCCGCTCTCCCCGCCAGCGTTCTCTTGCGTCAAAGAAGAAAGCGCTCAAGGAACACCTCGCCCTGATGGACGCCCTATCGGAGCTGGCGCCGGAACACAAGATCGGCGTCATGGGACAGGTCGCGGTATGGTACCTGAAGGGATTTCCCAACGCCGCCAGGATCCGCGGCGAAGTCTTCAAGGCAAAAACGTACGAAGCACTTATCGCTCTTATCGACTCCATCCGCGAGGATGCCATTCCCCGCCCGCGGTCAGAGCGTTAATAAACCACCGTTATATTTCACGAGCCCTTCGCGCTTAAGATCCTCCAGGATGCCGGCCATCCGTGCCGGCGCGTAATCAAGAACGGAAAAAAGTTTCTTCCTCGTCATCGCTTCATGCGCAACCAGCGACCGGATGATCGCGCCGCGGATCTGCCGATCGGACCCCTCGAACGCCGCCTGCCGGATATAGGAAGCGCTCTTGCGCGAAGGGTTGGCATGTTTCTTTTTAAGCTCGACCCCATAAT
>JBAWYO010000164.1:0-3856 GCA_037143495.1 Candidatus Omnitrophota bacterium
TTTTTATACCACGTTATCGTATTTTTAAGGCCTTCTTCGAATGTTGTTACAGCTTTAAAGCCGAACTCCTGTAACGCTTTCGTCGTGTCCAGCATCCGCCGCGGTTGCCCGTCAGGCTTGGTCACATCCCAGGCTATCTTACCCTTAAAGCCGGTCAGTTTCGCGATCAGGGTAACAAGATCTTTGATAGATATTTCAAAACCGGCGCCGATATTGACCGGATCACTCTTATCATATCTTTCCGTCGCTAATAAAATGCCTTCGGCGGCATCTTCCGCGTATAAAAATTCCCTCGTCGCGTTGCCGGTGCCCCAGACAACGATCTCATCATCTCCCCGCTTCTGGGCATCCATGCATTTCTTTATCAAGGCGGGTATGACATGCGATGAGCGCGGGTCGAAATTATCTCCCGGACCATAGAGATTGACCGGCATCAGGAATATCGAGTTAAATCCGTACTGCTGGCGGTATGCCTGCGATTGGACCAGGAGCATCTTCTTCGCGAGGCCATAGGGGGCATTTGTCTCTTCGGGGTATCCGTTCCAGAGGTCTTCTTCCTTGAAGGGGGCTGGCGTAAACTTCGGATAGCAGCAGATCGTGCCGAGAGCCACGAACTTCTGGACGTTCGCGTGACGAGCTTCCTCGATGAGCTGAACACCCATCATGAGGTTATCATAAAAAAAGGTACCGGGGTTCTCTTTGTTGGCCCCGATACCGCCAACCTTTGCGGCCAGATGGATGACGATATCAGGTTTCGCGTCTTGGTAGACCCTGCGCACCGCATCGATAGAGACGAGATCATACTCCTCGATCTTCGGCACAAAAATATTCGCGCATCCGCGCTCCTTCAGCTTTCTGATCACAAAGGAACCGAGAAAGCCATCGCCTCCGGTGACCATAATACGCTTATTTTTAAGGTCTATTGCCATAGAATATCCTTCACCGCTACGATCCTTCGCTCCCTCTCTTCGTTCGGTCGCTCAGGATGACGCAGTGCGCCTCTTTAATCTTTTTTCCACCATTTATCAGGAAATTTCTGAGAAAGGATCCTGTCGCCCTCACCAATCGGCGTAAGGCCGATCTTGCGCATATCGGCATCGACCATGATCTTCGCGAGGTCCTCGAAGTTGATCTTAGGTTCCCAGCCGAGTTCCCGCCGCGCCTTGCTGATATCGGCCTGCAGGACATCTACCTCCGTCGGCCTGAAATACCGCTTATCGATCTCGACAAAGTCGTGCCAGTCTTTATTGACGTAGCCAAAGACCGCGGTCAAAAATTCTTTTATAGAATGAGTGGTGCCCGTCCCGATCACGTAATCGCCGGGGGCATCCTGCTGGAGGATCTTCCAGACCAGCTCCATATACTCGGGCGCGAATCCCCAATCGCGTTTAGCCTCAAGATTGCCGAGATAGATCTTCTGCTCTTTGCCGGCGAGTATCCTCGCCAGGCCGCGCGTGATCTTCCTGGTAACGAAGACTTCGCCCCGACGGGGAGATTCATGGTTAAAGAGCATGCCATTAGAAGCAAAGATGTTATATCCCTCACGGTAATTAGCCACCGTCCAATAGGCATATACCTTTGAGATCGCGTAGGGGCTACGGGGTTGGAAAGGTGTCACTTCATTTTGCGGCGGCTTCGCCGCGCCGAACATCTCGCTGGAAGAAGCCTGATAAAATTTTGTTTTTATCCCGCTCTTGCGGATCGCCTCGAGGATCCGCAGGGTCCCCATCGCGGTGATATTGGTGGTATACTCAGCCAGGTCAAAGCTTATCCGCACATGGCTCTGCGCGCCCATATGATAGATCTCATCCGGTTTAATATTGTAAATAATATTGGTCAGCTGTTCCGAGTCGGCCAAGTCGCCGTAATGAAGGAAGAGTGTCTTGTTCTGCTGGTGGGGATCCTCATAAATATGATCGATGCGTTCAGTATTAAAGGTGCTTGCGCGCCTGATGATCCCGTGGATCTCATACCCGCGGGAAAGAAGCAGTTCGCTCAGATATGAACCGTCCTGGCCGGTAATACCGGTTATGAGGGCTCGTTTCATACCTTCCTCTGCGCGGCTCGCATCGTCTTAAAATAATCTACAAAAAATTCACCGAGCATCGTCAATACCAGCGTCAATATGCCCGCGATGACCATCTTGCGCGCGACCTGCTTCGACGCGGGCGAACCAGCGACAGCCTCGTCCAGGACCTTGACCATCGGCCGGTTGGTCGTTATCTGCAATTCACCGTTAATTTTATCAAGATCCTGAATGCAAAAACGCGAGATATTCTTCGTCAACTCGGGATCAGGCCCCCGCACGTTGATCGCCATTCCGCCGGTGACCGGCCTGGTCGAAATATCCCACCAGACCTTCTTGCGGGAAGACCCGCTGAACTGCTCTCCGATATCACGCGCCATGCGTTTGCTGGTCAGGATCGAGATAAGCACGTCTTCGCCGGAGGATCCGCTCAGCACGGGAACATCGAGCAACCGGCTCAGCGACGAGATCGCGGAACCGGTCGACCCGCTGCTTAACAGTATCGTCGTCGTTGATATATAGACGGTCGGCATCAATGCCGAAAAAAGCCCGGTCACCATAACAACTACCGGAAGAGCAACGGCGAGCCGCTTCCCCGCTCTTTTAAAAAGCGCCACATAGTACAGCAGGTCAAATTCATATGACATCACGCCCTCCTCTGCGAAAATTAGAAACCTTTTGCCGCGGCAACGCTAACCGCCGCACCCAACGTCGCCTGATAGAGCACCTGCATGGTGTCCCGGATAACGAGACCGATCGGCGTACGATACCTGAATTCCTCGGGGACAATAATGACGTCCCCACGCCTGACCTTGACCGCGCGCACGAAGGAACTGACGGTTTCGCCGTTGGCGCGGATCACAAATATTCTGTTCGGGTCAGCATATTTCGTCAGCCCGCCGGTCCTGTTGATATAATACTCGATCCCCTTGCCTTCACTGAAGGCGACCATGCCGGCCCCGTAGACATTGCCGACAACCTGGACCGTCGATGGGATCGACGGCAGGGTGATCGTGTCCTGGTCATCGAGCACGATATTGTACTCGCTCTTTTCGAACTTAGCCAGGTCCGCGCCCAGGCGTATCAGGATCCTGCCGTTAGGCTCGGCATTCTCGAGCGTCTCGACGAGACGCTGCCGGTACTCGATCAGCTTGTTGCGAGCCTCCGCCTGTACTGAGGTCACGCCGACCGACATCGATGACTGTTCTTGTAAAAGCGCTTTCTGTTCGAGGTCCAGATAATTCTTCAGCATCTTTCCCTGAGCTGCCTTGACGCTCTCGCGCGCATAGACACATCCGTCAGGATACGCGTCTTTGGTAAACCCGCCGGCGCGCTTAATGACGTCACCAAGACGTGTTCCTTTTTCAACGGCGTATTTGCCCGGATAGACAAACTCACCCGCGAGCGTCACGACGACTCGCGTAGTCTTGGAACGATCTTCCTTGATCGAAAGATAATCTCCTTCTTTTAGAATAAAATCGTATTCGCTCGACCCTTGTCCTTCCTTCGAAAGGATCCGGGCAAGATCTATCGTAACGATCTTTGATCCTACCTGCGCGGACGCTCTATAGAGCTCGGCATCAGCGGTGGCCGCGCTGCGTGCCAGCCCACCCGCCTTAAAGATAAGATCACTCACTTTCATATTTTCCATGAACGCTGAAGTTCGTTGTATCAACATGAATCATTTGTGTTCCTAAAGAAAATTGTTTCATGATGTGTAAAGTGATCTCGTTGAACAGTTCCGTTGCGCCGTATTTATAAATCGCATCAAGCGTTCTGCCAACGACATCATCATTGAGATCTGACGGAACTATATCCTTACCAAGCAGC
>JBAWYO010000165.1:0-3852 GCA_037143495.1 Candidatus Omnitrophota bacterium
AAGGTACCCAGCGTATTCCGTAAGGTGCCGTTCAGCGCCGACGATCGCAACCGGATCAGCTGATCGCGGGTCGCCGCAGGATCCAGAGGGAGCCGGGGCTGCATATTCCGCTCACCCGCGGCGAGAGCGCGCAAGGCAAAGACCGGCGCGCCGCCTGCCGCGAGCGCGTTCCCGCAGAAGGCGAGTGTCGTTACACAGGTGGTAAAAGTCGTCAATAAGGATCTATGTTTCATATGCGCTCATTCCACTCTCAGGGGTTACTACGAAGAATCGAAACGCGGTTAATGCGCTCAATCTTGTTTATTAGTCTATCAAAAGCGGTTGCCTTTTACAAGTGTTTTTTCTAACTTTTTAATTACTTACTTTACCAGAAGAGAAACTGGTCGTTACCTATATACCTGCCATCGCGATATTCGGGCGCGCTGTAGCGTTGCCCAACGCTACCGGCAGAGGATCTTCCCCTAAGCGCTCCTGGAGGCGCTCAATACGGGCAGTGATCGAAGACAAGAGGTCGGCTTTCGAAGACCGCTCTATCTCTTCGCTCCCCGGCTCTCCATAAAGGTCGCGACAAATAACGCCCCGGTTCGCCGTGAAGACCAGATACCCCGCGCGTACACCCATACTGTGCACACTGAAAAGAGCATGGCCGAGATTCGTCCACTTTTCAGGAGGCACGTCGGCTGGATCGTGATCGTGGCCGTAAACTCCGAAATTGCTCCCCGACCAGACTAAATAGGTATCAATTTTTGTTTCATTGACTGCATCGCCGTTCTTGAGCTTCTCTATCCATCGTTTTGTCCGGTCTTCGGAAAAATGGATCATATCCCTTCCTTCAAATAGCGTCCCGAAGTGATTTTTCCAGTCGCCTGCTTCTAGTCTTGGAACCACGCCTCCCACATCCTCAACGAGGTATTCCTGCTGCAGAAGAGCAAGCTTTTCCTGCCACTCCCGAAGCACCGCCGTGGGTAAAAGGGGGATGCCGTGGGGATCGGCTTCCCGCAAAGCATGCGTACCGACCAATATGCGTCCATCTTCGCTATAAAATTTCCCATACTTAAGAAGCCAGAGAGCCATCTGGATAATCTCGAGCTTGAATGCTTCGAACGAATGGCCCTCGGGATCTGCCTGGACTTTTCGTCCGATTGTTGTGCCGATCAGCTCATCCCTGCCACCCTCCAGGCCCCACAGCTCTTTTACCACTGATTCTCCCCCACCTTCCAGCCAGTAGAACATCGCTGCCGAACGGCTCGGCCCCTGGAATGCCTGCGGAGTAAGTGGTTCCCCTAAGAGAATAGCCTGTATCAATAAAATATCATGATTCCCCAGGATGTATTCAAACCCGGATCCCAATTTTTTCTGAAGCTCTTTTAACATTTCGAAATTGCGCCGATTGCGCGGGCCCTTGTCGTAGGCGTCGCCGAGAAATACGACATGGCGCAGCGGGTTGACCGGAGCATTGATGGCATCAACCAGCGCGGTTAGTACCGTTCCGTACCCGTGATCATCAGCCGCGATCGCGGTCTCGGGAAATCTGTCCTGCGCGATCCCTTCCCGCAGCTTTTCCAGGCTCGTTATCCTTTCACGTATCATGGCAATTTCGGGGGTGTCGGGATTACCCGCGCCGGCGTTAATACGCGCGATAAGTTCCGGTACTTTTCTTTCCAGGGGGGCCTGTGCGCGCGCAGATGGCATCGACCTAGGCGGGCAATTATCTGAAAGGAATCGAATCGCCTCTGCGTACCTCTCGCCCAGATCAGCCGTTAAGGCACGGGCGCGCCCAATATCCAATCCACTCCTTCCAAAGACCTGCAGCTGATCTACGACGGCGAGCATTTCAGCATTGGTTAACGGCCGGCGTTGCCGGAGTATCGTCGCATCATCATGTATTAACGCGAAGAGTATTTTCATTACATTATTAAATCGGGCGGCGTTAAGGCGCCCCTCCTCGCCGGCGCGGAGACCTCTCACTTCAGGGATCAACGCCGACATCGTTACCACCAGCCGAACCGGATCAAATTTAAAATCACCCGTCGGCGCCGTCGGTGCCGTTCGAAGCACCAGCGGCCGCGCGCCGCCCGCGCGCTGCGCGTACGAGAGCGGCCGCAGTGTGCCGGGGAATTCATCGGTCCACACCAGCCCCTGCCACACGAATGCGGCGAGGATCATTATTGCTATAGACGCTATGAGTTTAATTTTCATAAGTATTTTCTATTATACTCATTTCCGCGAATGACTCCAACCCCTATGTCACAACTATTTTTATTTGCTAGATCTAAGCATGCTTATGCGTTCCGTTGATGCCACCGGCCGCAGGACGGACGTATCATGCGCGTAAGAATCTGTCGCCATTCGACCAGGTGCAGCAACCGTCAAGCCTGTCTCTTCCGTAATAGTCGCCAGTAAATCACGATCATATCTTGATTCGCTCAAGTCTACTCTTTGCAACGCGGACGCATTGTCTGCGACTAGAATATCTCTGCACATCTCATGTGTTCCAAATGCCAATAATTGAGCTTCATAAACAGAGTACCTATCTCCGGAGTAGTCCGGCAGATCGCGGAGGCCGGGAGCAAGACCAGCGAGTTTAGCGCACCGAGAATTAGCCATCTCCATAACATATTTCATTCTTTGATACTTTTGCCCTATCAGGCCATCGTCCTCTTGATCAGCCAACGACGTAAGCGCAGGAGCGGCTAACAGGAAAATTCTGTATGCAGGCAGACGATAATCCATCGGTTTTACATATTCCCCGACAGGGAAGTCGCCATCCTGCTGTCGCATACTCCACATGCGCGAGAGTTTCACCATCCTCCACCAAGCAGACTCTCCAAGTATCTCTCGAAGACAAGATGAATTGCCCGTCATTAAATACTGAAGGATAACGGCCTCAGGATCCTGCGTAGACGGTGATTTCATTTTTATCACCAAATAAAGATTTTTTAAAAAAAATCTTTCCGGCACATATGAACCTACCTGGCCCCTTGACGCACGCTGGCTCATCTTTTCAACCTGAGCTTCTTCTATGATCCTATAGAGCACCATTTCGTTTGGATAGAAAAGGCCTTCCCTGCCCGGCGTAAGCTCTGCATGAAGCCTCTCATGGATCATGCAAATGACCATTTCAGGAACTGAGAGATCGGCACGGACAAGTAGTATGTGAAACAATCTTTCCCCTTGAGAAACCCGGATGCACTGCCCCGCTTCCGCTTCGTCAAACTGAAATATGTCGTTTATCCATGAGCCGGGCGGAACAAAGAGAACCAATGCTGGATCGATCCCAATGCCTAATACGCGTGCACAATAGCGAGAAGCTCGTTTGAGAGCTCTTTTTTGCTGAGATGTGCTATCTTTAACCTGCACTGCTCCGCTTGACTCTTCTCTGAGCAGACGCAGGAACAACGCTATATCAAGTTTTTCCTGAGGTGGGATCTTTCTCCTGATAGCACGCAGATGCTCCAGCGCTGCACGCAAGCGGGCAACGCAAACGTTGAGATCGGTTATATGCTGTTCCTGCAAATGGCCGTTAAAGTCGATACTTTCGAGCGCTGCACGGACAATGCCGGCGGCCCTTCGAATGTTTTTTGTAATATGCCCCGGTAATCCACACTTTTCAGGGACAGCCAACTTCCCCCACTCTTCGCATTCTCTGCCCGCTTGGCGGATAAACCCCCGTGCATCGACACAAGCTAAATCAAGCTCTTGTTTGCTGTCGCGTTGCTGGAAAGCCAGCGGCAGCCCCTCGCCACCAAAAATGAATCCGCGGCCGGCTCGGGACTCCCTCGCTGCGCTCGGCCGCAGGACGGAACTCTCAGCCGGATGCAATAACGGCCAGTCAACATTGAAATCATGTCC
>JBAWYO010000166.1:0-3850 GCA_037143495.1 Candidatus Omnitrophota bacterium
CGCCTACTACGGCCTCGCAGACCGCTCGGCCTGCGTAGGCTCACCTCGCTCACTGCCGCCCGCCGATCGCGGGCTTAACCTCGCTTCGCTCGGCGTTCGCTCGTTTCCGATCCCTCACAAACAAAAGCCGATGAGAGGGATCGAACCTCCGACCAGCGGTTTACAAAACCGCTGCTCTACCAGCTGAGCTACATCGGCGATTTTACAAAGAAAACATGCTTGGGGCCGCACTGCAACGGCGTAACACCTCAGGTAGTTTATTTAAAATATCGGTCGCTGTCAAGCTTAATTGTCCCGTAATCTTCGCCGCTGTATCCCCCGCCATGCCATGCACATGCACGCCGAGGCGCGCAGCGTCATAACTTGAGAGCCCCTGCCCGAGAAAGCTGGCGATCACACCGGTCAGGATATCACCGACCCCCGCGGAAGCCATTCCCGCATTGCCCGTCGTATTATGATACACCTTGCCATCGGGCGATGCGACAACGGTGCGATGCCCTTTTAAAACAAGGACGCAATGATATTTTTTTGCGAAACCTGCCGCGATATCCGCCCTCGAACGTTGCACATAGTCGATCGACTTCCCTATCAAGCGCGCCATCTCGCCCGCATGCGGAGTCAAAACCGGCGCGGCATCCCCGGCCAAGCCGGCCTCCAGCGCATCAAGGTGCCCCGCAAGAGCGTTCAGCGCGTCCGCGTCAATAATAAGCGGTTTATCGATCGATGAGATCAGCTTGCAGATAAGGGCCTGCGTATCGGGGTTGCGCGAAAGCCCAGGCCCCATGGCGACCACATCGATCCTGCTCAAAAATTCATGAATGGGTTCATATGCTCTGCGGCTGAGCGTCTGAGCGCGCGTCTCCGGCAGCGGCAATGTGATAACTTCGACCAGCTTGCGGGCCATGATCGGATTAAGACTCTTGGGTATCCCGAGCGTCACCAGCCCGCTCCCGCTCAAAAGCGCCGCCTGGCTCGAGAGATACGCCGCACCGGTCATCCCGACAGAACCGGCGATCACAAAAACGTGGCCGTACGTTCCCTTATGGCTATCCGGCCTGCGCTTAAATATTCTTTTTACTTCGTTGATCGTCATTGCCGCATTACCGGGAGACCAGGATCGCGTTAGCGACCGCGTAATTTTTTGAGTGAGAAAGACTCACCATGATCTCTTTAATGTTTCTTTTTACCATCGTACGCTTTGCCGCACCGTCCAACCGGACGATCGGCTTTCCGTCGTCATTATTGACGATCTCGATCTCTTTCCATTCCATCGTCGCGATACTCGAATCGCCGAAGGCCTTCAATACCGCCTCTTTCGCGGCAAATCGTGCCGCAAGATGCTCATAGACGAATTTTTTTGTCCGCGCGTAGCGCAACTCATTATCGGTGAAAACGCGACGGAGAAACCGGTCTTTCCATTTAATAGCCGCGCGCCGTATCCGCGCCGTCTCAACAATATCTACCCCGGTTCCGAGTATCATCGCCGTAAAAGATCTTTCATGTCGAATACCGCGCGTTCGATACCCACAAGAACCGCACGCGATATAATCGAGTGGCCGATATTAAATTCTTCGATACCATCGATCGCCGCGACCGCGGCGACATTCTGATAGGTAAGTCCGTGCCCTACATTAACCACGAGCCCCAGGCTGAGTCCGAGGTCAACCGCCTCACGCAAGCGTTTATGCTCCTGGCGGAACTTCCGCTGCCCCGTTGCGGCGGCGTAATTGCCGGTATGCAATTCGATCATGCGGGCACCCGCCCTTTTTGCCGCCTCTATCTGCGGACGGTCGGGATCGATAAAGAGACTGACCTCTATTTTCTTCGCTGCCAGCCGCTCTATGGCGCGGCCGACCCGCGTACAATTACCCCGTACATCAAGACCGCCTTCCGTCGTTAATTCCGCCCGCTTTTCGGGCACCAGCGTTGACTGATCGGGCCTGATATCCCGCGCGATAGCAACGATCTCCCGGTCGATCGACATCTCGAGGTTAAGCCGGGTCCTGACGGTCTGGCGCAGGATCATAACATCACGATCGTTGATATGCCGCCGGTCTTCACGCAGGTGGACCACGATAGAATCGCACCCCGCCAGCTCACAGAGTGCCGCCGCCGTCACCGGATCGGGTTCGACGGTCCTGCGCGCCTGGCGTATCGTCGCCACATGATCGATATTGACACCTAATTTAGCCATGATCAGCGCTCCCGCTCCTGTTCGATCTTGGTGATCGGCACAACGACCGTAATAAAGAAATCCTTTTCAAGCGAAATACCCGGCCCTACCTGCTTTAACCTGACCTGCCGCACCACCGACCGTGTAAATTCGCTCAGATCGATATCTTCGGTCGTGACATACGGAATATCTTTGATCATGCTCTTGGGCCCCATGATCAGGCATGTCGACGGCTTGATCACGATACGGTCATTCAGCACGCGATACCCCGCGATCGGTTTCCCGATGAGCGTCACTTTCACGGGGACCTCGACCGCCTCAAGCTTATAGGGCAGAATGCGGCCGAAGATAGCCTTCTCCTCCGGAGTCCCTTTGTTGAGCTCGCCGACCACATAGAGCCACATGATCATCGCCAGCAGCAGCGAGAAGACTTTTATCCAGAAGTTTTCTACGATCAATTTTTTCATACACGGCCCGCACTCGGAGAAAAAACCCCCGACGTCATGCGGCCCCCTTATGTTTCTGCTTATATAAAAGGTTATTCAATAATTTCGTCAATTCCTCGCCGCGCAGATCCCTCGTCAGCTTCCCGCCGACAACGATCGAGATCGCTCCGGTCTCCTCGGAGACAACGACAACCACGGCGTCCGTTTCATCGGAAAGTCCCAGGGCGGCGCGATGACGTGTGCCAAGCTGCCGCGCGATCTGCGACTCCTGCGCCAGCGGAAAGAGGCAACCGGCCGCTACGACCCGGTCGAGTTGGATAATGACCCCCCCGTCATGCAGGATCGTATTCGGCGCGAAGATAGTCGTCAGAAGCTCGCTGGAAACCCGGCTGTCGAGATGTACACCGGTTTCGATATATGACCCGAGTCCGACCTCGCGCTCGACCGCGATAATGCCGCCGATCCGCTGATTCGAAAGCTGCGTCACGGCTTTGACGATCTCATCGATGATCTGTTCTTTGGCGGTAAAGATCCCGAACTGGCCGATACGCGAAAGTCCGCGCCTGATCTCAGGTTGGAAAATGATCAAAAAACCGATGACCGATATCGCCAGCACTTTCGTCAATATCCAGCTGACGGCGGTCAACCCGAGCTTTTCGGCGATAAAAAAGAGGACCGCGACGATAATAAGACCTTTTAGAAGCTGCTCGGCCCTGGTCCCCTTGATAAAGACAAGGATGGTATAAATAACCCACCACAGGACGAATATCTCGAACGTTATTTTGAGGAATACGATCAGTGATATCATGTTCATGATTTATAGAAGGCCGGATACGCCGCGTCGACAAACCGGACGACCTGCGCCATCTCCCGGACGTCATGCACCCTGACGATATCGGCGCCGTTAATGATCGCGATAACCGCGGCCGTCGCAGAACCCATTAATCGCTCGCGGGGGTTATCGATCCCCAGGATCTTTCCGATAAAATTCTTACGCGAACAACCGACCATGACCGGTTTATGGAGAACTTTGATCTTGCGGATATTGCGGATCAACTCAAGATTATGCTCGACCGTTTTCCCGAACCCGATACCGGGATCAATAATGATCTTTTGAGGGTCGACCCCGCACGCCTCGGCGGTCTCGATCGACCTTTTAAGCGTTATCATCACTTCACTGATGAGATTAATATATTCAGGATCCCGCTGCATCGTCTGCGAGGTCCCCTTG
>JBAWYO010000167.1:0-3819 GCA_037143495.1 Candidatus Omnitrophota bacterium
GATCAAGGCGCTCTTTGAGAATGACCTGGGGTTCACGGTCCGGGAAGACCGCGATGCCGCTGATTATCTCTACCGGATCAGCGATCTTACGGAACTCGCCGGACGTAAATATGACGGTAAGAGAAATCTCATTAAAAAATTCCGGGCACAGCAAGCGTATGAGTATGCCGCGTTGACGGCGTCGGATATCCATGAGTGCCTTGACTTCGGCCGTAAATGGTGTATCGTAAAGGACTGCGATAATATCGAATCTCTTGACCAGGAGCGCAGAGCTTTGCGCGAGATGGTCGATCATTTCAGTGATTTCGGACTGATCGCGGGAGCGATACGGATCAGGGGCGAGGTCGCTGCCATCGCGATCGCCGAACGCCTGAACCCCGATACGATGGTCATGCATATCCTGAAAGCCGACGCTGCGCTCCCGGGGCTTTACCAGACGATGATGAACGAATTCCTTATTCATGAACGCCGGGGATTCGAGCAGGTGAATCTCGAGCAGGACCTGGGCGTTGAAGGGTTGCGCAAAGCAAAGCTTTCATATCATCCGGCCCGTCTCGTGAATAAATATACGATCAGCGTAAGATAAACTGTTTAGAAGGTCACCACGTCACCAGACACCAGTCACCAGTCAAAGAAAAAGAATTTTTTCCGTTACTGGTGACTGGTGACCACACGAATATTTCACGAGTGGTGACCTGGTGACTACAAGGTATTTTTTATGTTAAATAGCGATACCAAAATCAGCGCGATCCTGCGCGAGAGCTGGTCGGTCAGCTGGCCGATGATCCTGATCATGTCCTATGAGTTCGTGATCGGTATCACCGACGTTTTTGTTGCCGGCAGATTCGGCAAGGAGGCGCAGGCCGCCTATGGGCTCGCGTTCCAGCTCTATTTTCTCTTCATGATCATCGCGATCGCTTTAAGCGTCGGTACCGTGGCGGTCGTTTCGCGTCTTTTCACGTCGGGTAAGCGCGACGAGCTCGGGAGGGCCATCCACAGCTCGGTCGTCATGTCCCGGGCGGCCGGCCTTCTCTTCAGCATACCGGGCATCCTCGGCGCCGGACTTCTGATCGGATGTCTCGGGGTCCGCGCGCCGCTTAAGCCGCTCGCGGTCCCGTTCATGAGAATTTACGCGCTCGGTTTTCTCTTTGACTACCTGCTGATCAACTCGAACGCCGTTCTTCGTTCATGCGGCATGGCGAAGCGTTCACTCGCGACGATGACGATCGTCTGCCTGCTCAACGTCGCGCTCAATTTCCTCCTTGCATTATATACGCCGCTCGGGTTTAATGGTATTGCGGTTGCGACGGTCATCAGTCTCTGTGCCGGCAGCATGCTCAATGCCGCGCATATGAGGAAGATCGACGCGGCACCCGGGCTCTTTGACCGGTCGGTCATCAAAAGAATCCTTACGATCAGCTGGCCGTCGGGGGTATTGCAGATCCTCTGGCAGGCGGGCGCCATGGCTCTTTTTCTGATCATCAGCCTTCTCCCGAAGGAGAATGTGGAAGTGCTCGCCGCTTTTACGAACGGCCTCAAAATAGAGTCGGCGATCTTCCTGCCGGCTTTCGCGTTCAATATGGCGAACGCGGTCGTCGTCGGCAATATGCTCGGGCGCAAAGACGAACGCGGCGCTTTCCGCGGCGGGCTTATCACCGCGATCCTCGGCGTTTCGCTCGTCTCGGTCCTGACGCTGGTCGTTATCGCCAACGCCGGGCGCATTGGGGCCTTGCTCTCAAATGACCCGGTGGTCGTGCGCGAATGCGCGCGGTATATGTATATCGCGCTTCTCTTCGAGCCGGTCATGGCATGGGGGGTCATTCTCGGCGGCGGTTTGAACGGCGCGGGCGATACGATGACGCCGATGCTGGGCGTCGGGATCAGTATCTGGGCGCTCCGTTTGCCGCTCGCGTATATTCTCGGGGTGCGGTGCGCTATCGGCGCCGCGGCGATCTGGTGGGCGATGAACGTTTCTCTCACGGCCCAGGCGGTTTTTATATCGGTTAAATATTTCTCACGGCGATGGATCACGGACGCGGAAAGGGTAACGGTCTCATAAGATGAAAATAGGAATAATCGGTCTGCCCCAGACGGGGAAGAAGACATTTTTTGAGGTTTTAACAAAGTATGTCATATCAGAAAAAGATCTCGCTTCGACGAAGGCCTTGAAGAGCCTCGCCGAGATCCGTGATACGCGTTTTGACACGCTCCTGGGTATTTATAACCCGAAGAAGCAGGTCAGGGCGCGGATCGAGATCGAGCTCCTGCCAAAGATTGAGAAGGACGTGATCGCGAAAGGGGAGATCTTCAAAAACATCGCGGAGCTTGACGCGATCTGTCATGTCGCCCGGTCCTTTACCGATGAAGCGGTCTATCATATCAGCGGCTCCGTCGACGCCAAGCGCGATATTGATCTTGTGAATGCCGAACTTGTCTTAAGCGACCTGCTCTTCATCGAGAAACGGCTCGAACGCATTGACGCGGAGCTCAAAAAATCAAAGAACGAGGTTGCTGCGAAAGAGCGCGTCGTTCTGGCGAAGTTCAAAGAGCAGCTCGACAAAGAACTGCCGCTGCGGCTGCTGACGCTCGATAAGGACGAGAAAAAATACATCTCGAGCTATCCGTTTGTAACGCTCAAGAAGATGGTCGTCGTGCTCAACTGCTCAGAGAACAGCCTGCGGGATACCGCCCTGCTCGAAAAGCTGCGCGCTTCCTACGCGCCGCTCGGCATCGAGGTCATGCAGGCCTGCGCCAAGGCCGAGGCGGAGATCGCGCGCCTCGAAACCGAAGAGGAGCGCAAGGAGTTCCTGGGGGCGCTGGGTATTGCCGAACCGGCGATCAACGCGCTGACGCGTTCATGCATCAAGGCGCTCAACCTGATATCGTTCTTTACCGTTGGCGAGGACGAGGTGCGTCAATGGCCGATCCCTGCCGGTTCATCTGCCCCGGAAGCGGCGGGAGCGATACATTCTGATCTGCAGAAAGGTTTTATTCGAGCCGAGGTCATGAAGTATGATGACCTGGTCGCTTTGGGGAGCGAAGAGAAGGTCAAGCAGGCGGGCAAGTTCGGGGTCAAGGGCAAGGAGTATATCGTGCAGGATGGGGATATTCTGAGCATACGGTTCAATGTGTAAATGTGCTGAAAAAGCGAATCATTTGACAAACCCCCCGCAATGATATACCATATACCCGTCGAAATATAACATTCCTATAAAAAAGGGGGCCCGATGGCCAATATAGAAGATTTCAAGAAGCTCGAATTCAAGGTAGGTAAGGTTTTGGAAGTCGCCGATCATCCGAATGCCGACCGTCTCTATGTCGTTAAGGTTGATCTTGGGGAGACTCAGCGCCAGGTTGTTGCGGGGATCAAGAATTCCTACGCGAAAGAAGCGCTTATCGGCAAGCAGGTCATCATCGTTACGAATCTTGATCCCGCGGTATTGCGCGGCGTTGAGAGCCAGGGCATGATCCTGGCGGCGACGGACGATACCGGCCTCGCGGTCGTTACGACGGATAAGCCGATGAAACTCGGTTCGATCGTAAAGTAGATTTTAAAGGGTAAGCGGCAGGGGTTACGGGGTAAGGTTAAAAGAAGATCGATCACGAGCTTGCTTTCATATAGGTTCTTTCGAATACAAGATAGCCTCCTTTAAGGAGGGATGATTTCTTAAAGAAGGGAACTTCGTTCCCTTCTTTAAAAGAGTTAATTTTTCGCGCTGTGACCGTTAATCCGGTAAGGAGGGGGATCCCCTGAAGGGGGAACTCCGTTCCCCCTTCAGAAAAAGCCGGAAGCGTGATTTCACAGCGAGACAAAAGGCT
>JBAWYO010000168.1:0-3803 GCA_037143495.1 Candidatus Omnitrophota bacterium
GTCGGCGTCTTCTCGCCAAACTGCCTGATCGGTTAAGGCGATCAGGCAGTTTGGCGAGAAGACGCCGACCGAGCTTATGACCTTAAAGCTCCAGGATGTACTTGAGGGATACTGCAAACTCTACTTTCCTGAACTAAAAGCCCACGCGGTCTATTTCGACAAGGAATTCCCCCAGGAGGATATCTATATCAGCGGCATCGCCGCCGAGATCCAGCAGGTCCTGATCATCCTCTCAAATAACTCTATTCACGCCATGCAGCATTCGTCGACCAAGAAGATCACCTTAAGTGTTCGCATGGTGAATCATGATACCGTACGTATCTCACTTACTGACACCGGCCACGGCATCAAGCCGCTGAAGATCCAGACGATCTTCGCGCCCTTTGTGACCTCGAAAGCATCGACCGAAGGCACCGGCATGGGCCTCTACAACGCTAAAGGCCTGATCAGTCGCCACAAAGGCCGTATCTGGGCCGAATCGGAAGGTGAGGGTAAGGGGTCGACATTTTGCATCGAACTGGCAACGATTACGAAGCCGGTTATAGCCGATGAACCCAAGAAGGTCGCGCTTAAGTGGAAGTTTTAATATAATGTACATTGATATTTGGTGACCAAATACGGGCAGCTTGACCGGCGGATTGCCTTTCAGCTAATTTTGCGGCTCGCGGGAATTAGTATGGCATGATATGCCGCTCCGCTGATCAGCTTTGTCTGCGACAAAGCGGATCAAAGCGCGGAGGCTCCATTCAATTCCTACGCTCGCTCGCAAAATCTATACGCCTCAAGGCAGCTCCACCGGTAGCTGCCCGCCAAGCGTGATCTGTAATTAAGGGGGATTGGTATATGAGCACTTTTAAACTATTGGTCGTTGATGATGAAGAGGGCATCGGTTTTTTCATCAAGAAGATCTATGAGAAGCGCGGCTATGTGGTCTTGTGCGCGACGGAGGGGATAGCAGCGGTAGAATTATTTACCAAAGAGCGCCCCGACATCGTCTTTATCGACATCCATATGCCATATTCCGCTATCGACGGACTCGAGGTGCTTAAACGTATCAAGGAGCTCGATGCCGGAGCCGATTGCGTGATGATCACGCGTATTGATGATCCGGAGACGATCAACAGGTCGCGTCAGCTGGGGGCGTTGCATTATATCCCCAAACCCTTCGAGATCGAAGAGCTGGATGCCTGCATCGACGAGGTTAAAGCGAAACGGGCGGGGAGGAGCTGACGCGATGGCGCATATCCTGCCCAAAGATGAGGAGCTCTTCAAACGGATCGCCCGTGAGCATATACAGGTCGATCCGGCGCTCTGGAACGCGATCTACCAGAACGTGGGCGACGTTATCATCGTGATCAACCTGCTCGTGCGCTCCTATATCGACGATAACCAGGAGATCCCCAAGACTGAAGCCGGAAAGATCCTTGAATACACGAAACGCCTGATCAGTGTTATTAAGAAAATCGACCATCCCGAGGCGATCGCCGCCGACGAGAAAGACCAGTTCTTTCGCGCGATCCGTGACCGGGGGCTGCGTCTCGACCCCGTTACGCACGAGCTTTTTGGTAATTATGTACGAAACGATATTAATATTATAAATTTGGTCTGTATCAATTGCGTTGATCCGCTTGATACGCGCGAGACGATGACGATTGCGGACGCACGCAAAATACTCGACCATACGCGCTCGACGATGCGTTTTCTTGACCGGCTGCGTGAGGCCACCTCGAAAAGTGAGACTTTCTAGGACGGAGAACCCATGATAAAGATCCTCGCGGTAGATGATGAACCCGGCATTTGTTTTTTGATCAGGGAGACGTTCGAATCGATCGGGTTCACCGTGCTCTCAGCGACCAATGGCCTGGACGCGATCGCGCTCGTCAAGAAGGAGCGTCCGAAGCTTATTTTTCTTGATGTGCGGATGCTGGGGATGTCAGGATTTGAAGCGCTCAAGAAGATCAAGGAGATCGATCCCGCCGTGCGGGTGGTGATGCTGACGGTCATGGCCGATGAGGCGACCAAACGTATGGCGCGCAATCTCGGCGCCGATGACTTCGTGACCAAACCATTTATGTCGGATCATCTCGAGGAGGTCGCCCGGCGCGAGATCGCCGAGGTGCTTAAGGAGCAGAAGCACGAAACGACGCGTATTCTTGTCGTCGATGATGAAGATGATGTGCGCGAACGGCTCGCCCGGCTTATTGAGCGGCGCTTCGTCTGCGTGGTCGAAGAGGCAGCTAATGGGCGGGAGGCGATCGCGAAGCTTAAGAAAATACCTTATGACGTCGTTGTTCTCGATATTAAAATGCCCGGCTTAAGCGGTATTGATGTCATTAAAGAAGCCGCTCGTATCGTCCCCGGAGCAAGCATTCTCGCGGTCTCCGCGTATGACAGCCAGGATGTCGCCGATGAAGCGCTTAAGAACGGCGCGGTTGATTTTATCCACAAACCACAAACGATCGAGGGGATAGAGCGCAAGGTTAAGGAGATCCTCAAAAAGATAGGGAAATACACGCCGAAGAAGATCTAAATATGTTTCGGGTTCTGGATGATAATGCAGCAGGCTTTTTGCGCGGTAGTATTTTCGAAGTAATGCGGTAGCGTGCTCTCAAAACAGATCGAACCATCCTTCTCCAGCGTCAGCCGTTCCTGGCCGACGACGCAGGTCACCTTTCCTTTGATCCCATAGACCCATTTCTCAAATTTTCCAAGCTCAAGCGGGTCCTGTTCGAGATTTGTCCTGCCTGAAGGTTCGAGCGTGAGACGGACCGCCAGAAAGGGTTGCTTCTCTTTAGTCAGGATCTCGGCATAGGCGTTCTGCGAGTAAACATATTTCGCGACTTTGTCGCGTTTTTTTACCTGATCGAAGAGGGAGAGTTTCGCTTCCTCGGTGCCTTCCTTTAATTCCTTGAGAGATATTTCCAGCCCCAGGCATATCTGAGAGAGAGAACCTATGCGCGGATCCCTCAATCCTTTTTCTATGCGATAGAGAGTATTATAGCGGAGCGCGCGCGAACCGAAAATATCCCGCAGGCGTATTTCGAGCTCGGTCAATGAGAGTCCTCTGCCGCGGCGTACTTTTCTGATCTTTTCGTACAATTTCATGAGCAGCTCCTCCTGACTTAAATATACATGAATCTCGTACTATTGTCAAGATATTTCTACCAATACATAATAAAAATTGTCTATTTGGTATATATAATTGAATACGTTTACTACCAACTGATGTCAAAAATACTTGACTTTGGTAGAATATGTGATATACTATAAGTAGAGGAAGGGGGGTGAGTAGGATGAAAGCGAAGGTCAAGATCCTGGTTGTTGATGATGAGAGCGAAACGTGTGAATTACTCAAGATGTATTTTGAGCGTAAAGGGTACGTGGTTACTCTCGCGGAATCGGGAGCCGAAGCCTTTGAACGCATCAAAGAGGCCTCTCCGGATGTGGTGCTCCTCGATCGAAGAATACCTGATATTGATGGGTTTGAGATCTTGCGCGGGATCAGGGGGTTTAATAAAGATGCGCAGGTAGTGATGGTTACCGGGATGGAAGAGGATGAACAGGCTGCCGCAGTGCGGGATGAGTTGTCGATCTTCCGATATCTGCAGAAACCGATCACCATGGACGAGCTGATCAGGGCTATTGAAGAAGCGGTCGCGTTTCGGATGCATGGTTAACAACCACAGGCTTACAACGAGCGGGAGGAAGTCATGAAAAGGAGAACCCTAACGGTGCATATTATTCTCGCGGATGAGGCTGACGAAAAAGAATATCAGAGTTTTGTGGTCGCGATAGAGCAGTCC
>JBAWYO010000169.1:0-3785 GCA_037143495.1 Candidatus Omnitrophota bacterium
AAATAACGCTGACGATTCGCCGTGCCGCTCTCATTTATACCCCTTTCGCCAGATTCAGATCGAAATTATTCGTACCGTCGTTCATGACGACCTTATCCTTATGGATCTCGACGACCTTACTCCCCCCGACTTCATCTCCGCTCCTGACCATCGCGTTGTTAATGATCGCGTAGGGCGATTTCTCATCCCAGACAATGCCGTTTAAAACAAGTTCGATATTCCCTTCGCCTCCTCCGCCCACGATAAAGGGATCACGCTTCCACGCCATCGCCTTCAATTTCGCGACTTCCTGCGAGCGAGCGCTCTTGGCATGCGCCGCGGCCTCGGCCTGTATCGCTAAGAGCGGGTTCGGCGGCTTCACAGCCTCTTTGGGGTGCGGATGGATGATATTCGTATAGACGACGAATATCAGTACCGGCGTCAGGCTCAGCGTTATCGTCAATTCCAGTTTAGCTTTATCCATGGTTTATGTGCTCCTGCCATTCTGAGGAATACGCCACCGCAGGTGGCGAGTCGATGACCTGCGCTATATAAGCAAAAACACCGTCAGCTCTATTTGCGCGCGCAAGAGTGTCGTCGTGGCATCGTCCTTCGCGATCTTGACCGTACGCACCCGGATAAGGATGCCGTCCGCGTCACTGATCGCCTTCAGGTACTCCCCGATCAAGCGGTACTGCCCCCTGACGGTCACCGAGAGGGGAAGCTCGAATATCTGTTTGCCCTCCAGAGCGACCGGCAGGTTATTTTCATCGGAGAAGATGCGCCGCGCACCCGGCTGCATCGAGAGAATATCTACTTTCAATTTATTCGCCTCATCCGAGACGAAACGGACCATATCCTCTTCTTTCGCGGGCAGCTGTTTCTGCGTATCCAGATAACTTTTACGCAGGAACTCCGCAAGCTCTTTGATATTACGGCTCTCCTTAAGGCCGGCATACTGAATATCGGTGATCTCTTTCTTGAGAGCCGCAAGTTCTTTTTTAGTCGTCTCGAGCCTGGCCGTCGCCGGCAGGTAGCCCAGAAACCACGCGCCGATCACGAGCGCCGCGCAGCCGGCGCTGATCAATGTTAGTTTATGCTCTTTAAGATCGAACATGGTTACTCCGCTACACAGGTAATAGAAAAACCGGAAACGGGATTCTGCGGCGTCCCCTCGCGCTGAACGCCGGTCAGATTCGCCTCCTTAAAGAGCGTGGTCTTTTCGAGCGTTTCCATATAGGTTGAGAGAAGACGATGGACCGCCGAAGGATTGACCGCGACTTTGCCTCTGAGGGAGAGGCTCTTCTGAACCTGGTCGAATTCAATATCGGTGAAAACGATAGTTCCGGGCGTCACGGCGGCGAGCTCTTTCAGGAGCAGATAACAGTAGATCTCCTTGCTCTTGATCGATTCCACGAACCCCTGGCGCGCCCGTGTCCGATCCTCCATCTCTTTGAGATCGTTCAGGAGAACCCGCTGGGCGCGCGCCGACGAAAGTTGTTTACGGCAATCGGCCGTCTGCAGCGTGACGATAAAAAAGAGTATCGCGCAGAAGAAGAGCGCAGCGCCCGTAAAGATCTTTACCAGCAGCATCGTGGTCTCATTCGCCTGCCGCTGCCTGATCTCCCGCGGCAGGAGCGTGAACGGCTCCCCGCCATCCGTCACCGCTGAGAGTGCCGCCCCCGCGGCTATCATGGCGCCAAACGGCCCCTCAAAAGGCTTCAGGCGTAGAATGGTTACGTTCAGATGAGCAGCGATGAGCCGGTCAAGCCCCTTGATGCGGACACCTTCCCCGGTCAGGAGCAACCGGTCGATCTTCCCGACGGAGAATTCCCGCTGGTAGTATTCGATCGAACGCTGAAGATCTTCGCAGAGACGTTCGACGACGGGCCGGGCCATCGCCGCGATCTGGGAGGCCGTGATCTCCTGATAGAGCGGTTCTTCGCTCTCCGCCGGAATACCGAACTCGCTCAGGATCTTCTCGGCGTCAACAGCGGAGAGGGTAATTCTTCCCCGTCGGGTCAGATAGCCCCCCGTAAGCGCTTCGCGCAGATTAAGCGCTGAGAGCGGGAGCTGGCGCACAAAACCTATTCTCCCCTTGATCGAAACACCGATGTAGCTCTGGCGGTCGCCGACATGGCATATCAGGAGCGGGTCGCCGTCGTCAGCAACGCCGCCATCGGCCGCCACCAGATGAGCGAGGGCAAAAGGAGTCACACAAATACCCGAGAGTTCTATACCGCATTTTTTAAAAACCGCAATGAGCCGGTCGATCCGCGACTTTTTCGCCAGGACCGCCATAAGTTCCAGATTTTTTGTGCCATCGGCTTTCACGGATTCGCCGATAACATAATAATTGAGCTGGGCCTCGTGAACATCAAGGGCGACCCGTTCTTTCAGGTTCCAGCGTATGGCGCCGTCAAGCTCACTGGCGGGTATTGACGGCAACGAAAGACGCGCGAAGATCAGGTCTTCCTGCGGCAGATCGATCGCGAGCCAGGCGCCGCTGCGGGGAAGACGTTTTTCGGCAAATGCCTGCTCGAGCGCGGCGGCAAGCCGTTCATCGTCGAGCGGTGGCGTCAGGGGGATCTCAATTTGGTCTTTAATAGTAAAAGCGGGTGGGCGGCTTATCGAAACGGCGGATACTTTTTCACCGGTCAGGTAAATACCGACAAGGTCGCCGGCGGGGCCGGTGCGGCGACGCATCGCTGCGCCTTTCTGCCGGAGGGAGATCAATTCCTTGCTGATCCTGGCGCGTACCTTCTCCTGTAGCGTCATTGGTGTATTTCAACCCCTGAAGTGAGCGTTATTGAACCCTCATACGCCGAAAAAGCACCACTGCCGGTTACCACCGTAAGATTTACTTTTATTCGCCGTATCGAAGCGGGAAGATCTGTCCCCGCGGTCCACGGCACACCATTGTCCTTATACAAGAGAAATATACCCGCGGGGACCGTCTTGGAGAGAACTTTGACCGAAGCGGCATAATACGGTACCCGCGCTTCGCTTCCCGTGTCAACCGACCGGTAAATACCGCCGGTCGCGCTATCCCAGCGGAGCGTGACCGTATGGCTGTCGCTCGACACAGGGTATCCATAGGTATAGACGACCCGCGACGGCGTGGCGGCGGTGATCCGGTTCGCGAACCGCAACCCTTGCGAACTCGCTGAGCCTTCGATCATCTCCTCGAGCATCGCTGCACCCGCCTGCGTTACGGTCAACTGACGGGGAATATACAGAAACTCCTGCCAAAGGTATATTATCACAGTGCCCACGGCAAGCGCAATAACAGAAATGGTCGTCATCGTCACGACCAGCTCCACGAGAGTCACCCCGCGCCGCCTTTTCGCCGCAACCATCCTCTTTATCTCACGCAGGATCATCATCGCCTCACCACGCGTACTCCGCGCTGCTGGATCCGTCACTCATGATCCATACGAGCTTGGTGACGGCATTGAGCGGGTTTTGGAACGTCAGCGACATCATAGAAGACCACGCGGAGCCCCCCGGTACAAAGGGCGTTACGAGCGTCACCGTCGATCCCGATAACGCGTTCCCGGAATAGAGCGTTACGCTGTTGCCGACAATTTTGGTCAGACGCCCTCCCCCGGTAAAGAGAATAGTGAGCTGTCTGACCGCGATCGGCTTGGAGGTATCTGCATTGAGAAGAACAACGTTGCTCAGCGTCTTACCTGAGCGAACTCCCCCCTGGACGATGAGCGCGTTTGCCTGGGCAAAGACCGGAGCTGCCCCTCCGCTGCCGACACCAAAGGGAATATTTGAAATATACGTGGTAAGTGTGGTGA
>JBAWYO010000170.1:0-3766 GCA_037143495.1 Candidatus Omnitrophota bacterium
CGGTATGATCTCAATATGCCAGTGATAATCATCCTCGATCGTCTTCCAATACCCCGGTTTTGACCCCAGCCGCAACGGCGCCGTATGGATAACGTAGTTATACGGCGGATCACCGAGCGCTTTTTTGAGTTTCATCATGACCGTCTTGAGCGTCCGCGCCAGGTCGAGCCGTTGATATTCGGGCAATTTGGGAAAATCGCATGAATGTTCTTTGGGCAGGATCCAGATCTCGAACGGAAAACGGGAGGCGTACGGAGCGATCGCGACAAAACCGTCAACCTCAAGGATTATCCGTTTCTGGCTTTCAAGCTCATACTTTATCATATCGCAATAAATGCAACGTTCCTTATAATCAAAGTATCTCTTCGCGCCCACCAGCTCTTCCTTAACCAGCTTCGGGTTGATCGGCGTCGCGATCAGCTGAGAACGGGAATGCTTAAAAGACATTGATCCTGCCGCATGACCGTAGTTCTTGAAGATCAGCACGTATTTGAGGCGGATATCCTTTTCGAGATCCTGCGTCCGGTAAATATAGCAATCGATGACCTTTTTGATCTGTTCCGCAGGCAGGTCCGATATGTGCGCTATGTGTTCCGGCGTCTCGATAACGACTTCATGGGCTCCGATGCCGTTCATCAGGTCATACATGCCCTTGCCGTGGCGCTCAAGGCGCCCTTCGACCCGCAGGATCGGGGTTATATTCGGCACCACCCGGACCGACCATCCGGGCTTATTCGGCCCGCCGGCACCCTCCCTGATCGCGAAGATCTCGGGAGGGGTCTTTGATTCCTGCCCCGCGCAAAAAGGACAGTGCGCGTCCGTCATTTCGTCGCGCGCGAGCTGAAAATCCTCGGGGCGCTTGGCCCGCTCAGCGGCTATAATAACCCATCTTCCGGTAATCGGGTCTTTCCGTAATTGAGGCATTATCTATCCTTCTATGCGCTTTTTTACTATTTTGTAGTGAGCAGACGCAAAAAATCGCTTGAATCGAGAACCCCGATCGTCGCGCCACCCTGATCTTTGACGATTATAACATCAGCCGGGCTGTTTCTCAACTCTTTTAGGACATCGCAGAGCCCCTGCTCCCCGCTCACTTCAATAAAGCTCTTATGGAGAACTTCCTTGATCGGCCGGTTAACACACTCTCCCAGCGATCCGGCAACGCCCAGCGGCAGGATATCATTACTGCGCAGGACATCGGCTATCCGTTCCTTGATATATTCGTAGAATGTCGTAACCAGTATATGCTTGTAGCTGATCGCCATCGGGAAGAAGGGTTTCCCTTCAATAAAATTGAGATGGCATTCAAAGGTCGATTGCCCGGTCCGGGGATCGACGGTCAGGAAATACCGTATCGAACTGTCCGGGACCTCTTCCTCTTTGCCTTCGGGGATAGCCGAGAGGTAGGTCAGCTGATAGACGTCATCCAGCGTCAGGTCGAGTGCCCCGTAACGTTCTTTGATATACGCCGAGAGATCCTGATCCTGGTCGGAATAGACCGGCACATACTTTTCAAGCGTGTCGATCGAGTCGGCCAGAAAGACCCCCAGCGCCACATCGACGCTCTTATAGAGAAAACCGGCATTGATAATAGCGGCGTCATCCGATTGACCGGGACCGATCTTATGGCGGATATAGAGGTAGCGCACCTTCTCTTCGCCGAGCTCGTCAGCCTGCGCGCGATCGATGATCAGCCCGCGCGCGCGCAGATCTTCGATAGAATCCTCGTGTTCCTGATGCGCGAGAGAATCGCCATCTTGCCCCATGCGATCCATAACCTCGATATTAACGAGATAACAATGGCCATACCCGATCGTAACCTGATATCGCTTCTCAGCCTCGCGCCTGATCGCCGCGGCATCCCGCAAGCCACCGAGATAGAGCCCGCGCATAATATCATGCGCGTTAACGCGCCTGGTCTTAAAGAGCGGGATACCCAGGAGCGGCGTTCCCCGTTTTGAAAGGAGCAAATCAGGTTTTTCGCCGGCGATAACGCGGTCGACGAATTCGACGATCTCATCGATCAGCGCCTGGCGCCGCTCCTTGATGACTTTCGGTTCCTTATCCAGGGCGCGGACAATGTCATCGATGGTCGTATTGACATACGAACGTTTATGGAAGGCCCCCGAACCGTTATGGGCCCTCCCCTCGATCGATTGTATAAAAATAAGTTCTTCGACGCGCGGCGTCGTATCAAGGCGCTCGTTCCCGCGCAAACCTTTAAAATCTGCCAGGATAATATCCCGCGGAGCTATTTTAGAGTGTAGTGACATAGTTTCGTCATTTTAGCACAGGAAGGAGGAATTGAAAAGAGATATGAATTCAACCTAAGCGGTCGCCGACAACGATCTTGTGGCCGCGCAAAAACTCACTATACCCCATAGGTTTCGCGCCTTCAAGCTGAAGGCGCTGTATCGCGAGACATCCATTACCGGCCTTAACGAGTATCCCGATCCCGGGTTCAATGCCGACAACTTGTCCCGGCACCGCGTCATGATTACCGCACAACAAGGGGTTCGTTTCAAGCACTTTGAGGATCTTCCCTTTAAAGAGCGTATAGGCGGAAGGCCACGGCAACAGCCCGCGTACCCGGTTATGGAGCTGCGGGGCGGTCGAATCCCACGCTATCAGGCCATCCGCCTTGGAGAGCTTCGGGGCAAACGTCACCTGTGAGGAGTCCTGTTTCCTGAACATCGCGCTTCCCGTATCGATACGAACGACGGTCTCCAGGAGCACCTCGGCGCCGATAGCTCCCAGTTTCTCTCCCAGCGAAAGCGCCGTATCGCGCTCCTCGATCGCAACCTCGCGGTCAAGGATGATATCGCCGGCGTCCATCTTCTTTTCGAGGCGAAAAACGCTCACCCCGGTCACGCGCTCTCCGTTAATGATCGCCCAATTGAGCGGCGCCGCGCCCCGATACTTCGGCAGGAGCGACGCGTGGAGATTGACAGCACCGTGCCGCGGCAGCGCCAGCGCGCTCTCGCTTAAGAACTGGCCGAAAGAGACCACGACAAAGAGATCGGCTCCCGCCGCGCGTAAGCGCTCGAGCGCGTCAGGTGCTGAGACCTTTGGCGGCTGGAATACCTCGATGCCGAGAGCCGTAGCGGCCTCTTTGACCGGCGGCGCTTTCACTTCCAGATGCCTGCCCTGTTCCCGATCGGGCTGGGTAACCACCATGACGATCTGGTGCCCTGACCGCGCCAGCCGCTGCAAGCTCGGGATCGCGAAAGATGAAGTGCCGAAAAAAATTATTTTCATATTAATACCATTTGCCGACACACCGTATCTTCAGCCTTCTCTTATAGCGCCCCATCAGTAATTTGCGCTTGAGCAGGCTTATGCGGTCGATAAAGAGCTTGCCCTCGAGATGATCACATTCATGGTCGATGATCCGTGCCATAAGAAGGCGCGCTTCCACCGTGATTTCTCTTCCTTCCAGGTCCCTGCCGGAGACCCCGACGATCGATGAGCGCGTCACCTCGCTCGTCGTACCCGGAATCGAGAGACAGCCCTCGCAATCTTTCACGCGGGATCCTTTACGGTAGAGTATTACCGGATCTATGAGGGCAAACTCATCGGCCTTCTCCCCCGTCGGATTACAGACAATGATCCGTTTTGAAACGCCGACTTGCGGAGCGGCAAGGCCGACGCCGTTCGCATAATACATCGTATCGAACATGTCACGCACCAGCTTAAGATCATCTTCAGTGATCTTCCCGACCGGGGCAGCTTTAAGCCGCAAGACCGGGTCGGGCACTTTTCGTAC
>JBAWYO010000171.1:0-3740 GCA_037143495.1 Candidatus Omnitrophota bacterium
GACGTTTTTATTAATGTACCGGTTTTAAAGAACCACGGCTTGACCGGATTAACGCTCTCGATGAAGAACCTGATGGGCGTCTGCGGCGGCAACCGCGGGCAGATGCATACCGGCATCGGGGAGAAGCTCGCGGACCTGACCGATTATATCCGTCCCGAGTTGACCGTCATTGACGCGTACCGGGTCCTGACGGCCAACGGCCCGAGCGGCGGCAGTCTCGGCGATGTGCGCCTTGCCGGCAAGGTGATCGTCAGTACCGATCCGGTACTGGCCGATTCATTTGCTTGCCGGGAAATGGGGGTCGACCCGCAGTCGATCTCCTATATCGCCGCGGCGCTGAAAAAAGGCCTGGGGAAGCATGAAGTCTCCGGCGAGCGGGTCCTGGCGGTTACTGCATAATATAGACGCGACACCATAGAGTGATAGTACTATGAAAAAACTGGTTATCCTCCGCGTACTCTCTCAAAGTCTCTTCTCGTTGCTCTTCATCTACATCCTCTGGTCGACGACCTATCCTCTCAAAGGCATCATTTCGCCGGAAGCGATCTTTAAGTTCGATCCGCTCATTATGATCATTACGTCGATCAGTGAACGGGTTATTATCGGTGGCCTCATCTTTTCGCTGGCGATGTTGGCGTTGACGCTGGTCCTGGGGCGGTTTTTTTGCGGATGGGTCTGTCCCTTGGGGGCGGCGATCGATCTGGCCGGCGCAGTCCGTAAGGAAGCGCGCTCAAGCGACGCGTTTAACCGGCGCCTTGCGATGCCGAAATTCTTCATTCTCGGGGCGATCGTGGCAGCGGCGCTCCTCGCGTTCCAATTCGCCTGGATCTTTGATCCGCTCGTGATCGGAGCCCGCTTTGTATCCCTGAATATGATCCCGACGGGCACCTTCCTGCTTGACCGGGCATTGATGCTGCTCATTCGCGCCAGCGGATTTAACGCGACGCTCTATGACGTTTACCGGTCCCTGAAGGTCTCACTGCTGGGCGTTAATGTCCATTATTTTTCCCATGCGTTCGCGATCCTCGCGTTCTTCGTCGCGCTCGTTTGTTCAGCGCTGACCCTGCGCAGGTTTTGGTGCAGGGCCCTGTGCCCGCTCGGGGCAGTCTATGCGCTTACCGCCCGGCGCGCTCTCTTGCGCAGGAGAACGACGGTATGCGTGAAGTGTACTATTTGTAAAAGTCGTTGCCGCATGGGGGCTATACACGACGGCAATAGCGGTTATTCTCCCGGAGAGTGCGTACTCTGTATGGATTGCCTGTACGATTGTCCGCCAAAATCAACAAAATTTACGTTCGCGTATCCCGGCCGCTCGCGCGCGACCTGTCCGGCGGCAGCTCCTGATGCCGCTCAAAAGATCTCCCGGAAGAATTTTCTCCTGCTGCTCTCGGCTTCGGTGCCGTTTCTCTATGGTTTCAGCGTTAAAGAGCGGTCTCGCGCGCGGATCCTTGGCGGGGGCATTATCCGTCCGCCGGCGGCGCTCAGCGAGGAGAAGTTCCTCGACCGATGTATCCGCTGCGGGAACTGCATGAAGGTATGTATTACCAACGGTTTGCAGCCGGCGCTCCTGCAATCGGGACTTGCCGCGCTCTGGACGCCGCATATGGTCAACGAGATAGGGTATTGCGAATACCAGTGTACGCTCTGCGGTAACGTCTGCCCGACCGGGGCTATTCCGCCGATATCGCGTGAGCGTAAAATGAAGACACGCCTGGGACTTGCCCAGATCGACCGGTCGCTCTGCATTCCCTGGGCGGAGAGTAAGGAGTGTCTGGTCTGTCAGGAGCATTGCCCTGTCTCCGATAAAGCGATCAAGCTTATCAGGGATACCGTCGGCGGGAAGACGCCCGCGAAACCTGTGATCGACGCGTCGCTCTGCGTCGGGTGCGGTATTTGCCAGAATAAATGCCCCGTGCGCCCCGCGCGGGCGATCAGGGTCTATCCTATCGTCGAAGACAGAAGTTAAGAGGAGGTTCTTTATGTGGTCAGTTATCAGCCTGCCCGTGCGGATCATCAAGCTTCTCGAGGAGAATACATCGTCGGTCGAGGTCGCCGGAGGGGTTTGTCTGGGGTTGTTCCTCGGATTCACGCCCTTAAATGGTCCTTTCGCGTTTCTTCTGGCGCTCTTCTTTTTTCTCGTTAAGATCAACAGGGCATCGACGTTGCTGACGCTTCCGCTCTTTAAACTCTTGTACATTTTTGGCGGCGCGCATCTCGCCGATCGCGTGGGATCATATCTGCTGATCGATGCCGGATATCTTGCAGGTTTCTGGAGCTTCGTGACGAACCTGCCCGTTCTCGCGTATTTGAATCTGAACACGACGATCGTTATCGGCGGCATCGCGCTTGCGCTGATCGCCGCGGTGCCGGTCTTTATCGGGTCGCGCCTGGCCGTGATCGGCCTGCGGCGCCGGTATGCCGAGAAGATGAAGAACTCGAAGGTTTCTAAATTTATCGACGGACTCAAAAAAGTACATTCAACCGCCGCGAAAGTTGACCGGGTAAGGAGCCACCTACGATGATAAAAAGGATCAATATCAAAGGGATCGTTATCGCCCTCTCGCTGCTTATAGCGCTCCATTTTCTTATCGGTTTGATCATCAGCCCGTTCGCGGCAAAGATCGTGACCGCGCAGCTTAATAAGTACTGCGGGACGAAGATCACGCTTGAGGATGCCCGGGTCTGGCCGCTGACGCTTTCGGTCTCGGTGCGTGGCCTCAAAGTCTATGACCCAAAGGATCCTTCAGTACGCATGGTCCAGATCCGTTCAGCCGGGGTTTACGGCAGCTGGCTCGGGTTGCTTTCAAAGCGGCTCGCGGTCTCGTCGATACGCGTTGACGGTGCCGAGATCGATCTCGAAGGGACGCCTGACGGAGGATTTAATCTGGAGCGGCTCGCCGCGCCTAAGAGCGGCGGTCCCGCGCTTCCTTCGGCCGGAGGCGCCGCCAGGCTGGTGCTCCAGCACCAGGACTGGTTCACCCGCGCATTTGATATGGTCAAAAATAAAATATCTTCCGCGAGCGCGAAGAAGGAGAAGGGTAGCGGACCGGCGGCGGGCACGGTCACCAAGACCGTAACGCAGCTCCCACACGGGAAAATGGTTATTTTTAAACGGGCAATAGACCAATATCTTGTCGAGATACGTTCCGTTTCGATTAAAAACGCCCTGGTACATTGCAAGGCCGAAAACGGGCAGGTGGTTGATATCGCGAACGCGCATATTGCGCTGGGAAGGCTTGCGGTCGACCCTGATAACGGCGCCCGGATAGACTCATGCAGCATCGCCGGCGATCTTATGAAAGCAGGAACGGTTGCCGGTTCGCTCGATATCCGTTTCTCTCAGGATGGAGCGCAGGCGCGGTGTGTGCTCTCCCTCAAAGACGTCGACCTTGAGGCAGTGCGCTTTATCTATGAGAACTCGTTGCCGGTGACCGTGGAGCGGGGGAAACTGACGCTCTCTTCGGATACCAGGATCACCGGTAACGCGATCGATTCAAAGAACGCGTTGACACTCTCCGCGCACAGCCTGAGCGAGAAAGGCAACGCGGGAGCTTCGGTCGGGATCGTGCCGCTCGGATCATTGGTGGAGGCGATCAACGGGATCGACCCGTTCACGCTTACCTTCGCGATCGGGGGTACGCTGGCGAAGCCGGAATTCAGCGGCTTCGAGGAATCTCTTATGGTCCTCATGAAGCCGGTCCTGAACAAGATGATCCAGGACGGGTTGACCAAAAAAGGAC
>JBAWYO010000172.1:0-3726 GCA_037143495.1 Candidatus Omnitrophota bacterium
TAAAAATTACTTTTTCAGTAATAGATACCTTTTTTGAGCATTTGAAGGAGGGGTACCATGAAAAAAATTCTTATGATCATTACGATCAGTGTTCTTGCCCTGATCGTTCTTTGCTGCGCGGGGCTTTTTATATTTATTAAAACGTTCGACGCGAACCGCTACCGGCCGCAGATCGTCGATGCCGCCCGGCAGGCGCTGGGGCGTCCCGTCAGCCTCGGCAATATTGCGTTGCAGATATCACTCACGAGCGGCATCCGGCTTCATGTGGATACGCTGGCGATCGGCGAAGACCCCCGCTTCGGCAAAGAGTATTTTTTTACCGCAGAAGGGGCCGATGTAGCGGTCTCGGTCACCGACCTGCTCTTCGCGCGGCGGGTCAATGTCCTTGAGATCGGCGTGCACGCCCCGCGGCTGGCCGTTGTCAGGCTGAAAGACGGGAGTGTCAATCTTCAGTCATTGGGCGCGAAAGCGTCCGCGCAAAGCAGCGTTGAAAAAAAAGGGGCAGGGGTTGCGGGCGCCGCTATTCCCGCCTTATTTTTCAAGCACATAACGATCGACCGGGGAGAGATAAGGTACCAGGATCAGATCCTGGCTCCCGGGGCGTATCTTGAAATAAAGCAGATACTTTTTACGATCGATGATTTTTCTTTAACGCAGCCTTTTACGATGTCCTTTGCCGCGGCATGCGCGCGTGAAGTTCCCGACATCCATTTTTCCGGCACCGGCAAGGTCGACCCGGCGCGCGGTACGTTTGCATTGACCGACGCGGCTTTTTCGCTCGATATATCGACGGCGACCATCGATATGCTGCGCAAGGCGCTGCCGCAGCTCTCTTCGCTGCCGGCCTTTGATAAACTCTCCGGGACATTAACGGCCGCGATCAGGCGTTGCGAAGCGGGGGCGCAGGGTATCGCGGGCCTTGACGCCGATATCGGGATGAAAGACGTCGGTTTCAGCGTGCAAGACGCGGCGCCCGGCGTTTCGCTCTCCGCGGAGCACCTTAACGCTTCAATAACAAAACTTTCATTGACCGATGCGTGCCCGTTCAAGGTCGAAGGCGCTTATCTCGGGTCCGAACCGGATATCTCCATGGCGGGGAAGATCCGGTTTGATGCGCCGGCGCAGGGTGTTGTAGTCCAGGATATCAGCGTGGATGCCGATCTTGCCAAGATGTCATTACCGGAGCTTGCCGCGAGCGTCGCGGCGCTTAAAAACGTACCCCTGCCACAAGAGCTTAAAGGCGCTCTGCACATCACCCTTGAAAGCGTGAGCGCCGGCGCGCGGGGGGTGGGGGCGTTTACCGCGATCGTGGGACTCAAAGATGGTTTTGCGCGACTGAAAGAACTGCCGTCACCCCTTGAGAAGATCTCCGCTCAAGTTACGGTGAACGGATCTGATATACTGCTTGATCGTTGCGTTCTCTCCCTGGGCACTGGCAGCATCGCTGCTTCCGGCGAGCTGCGCGGTTACGCCTCAGCGCAGGCCTTTACGGCGAAGATAGAGCCGGCGGGGATCGATCTTAAGGATTGTGTTGACATGAAAAAGATGCCCGTTGCGTGCGCCGGCCGCGTCTCCGGGACGCTGTCGGTTGCGGGACGCGGATTTGATCCGGCGACGCTGCCGACGGCGATTACCGGTACCGGTGCGCTCAAAATAGCCGATGGAAAGCTCATTGATATGAACGTTCTCAAAATGGTCCTGGATAAAATATCATTCGTGCCGAATCTGGGGGCGACGGTCAGCGCCGGCTTGCCCGAACGATACAAAACCATGCTCCAGCAGAAGGATACGCCGATAACCTCGGCGCAGATGAATTTTTCGCTCGCGAACGGTTCGTTGACGGCGGATCAGATCGCGGTCGATGCCGGCGGGTTCGTTTTTAACGGGAGCGGGAAAGCGAATATCGACCAAAGTTACGTTTTGAACGGGACGTTCGTCATCCCCCAGGACCTGGCGGCCAGCATCGTAACCGACGTGCCGCAGATGAATCTTCTGCAGGATGAGCAGAAAGAGATCCGTTTTCCGCTGAGCGTCTCGGGTAAGGGCGCCGCGGTCACTTTTATGCCTGATATCGGCGAGATAGCCGGTAACGCGATAAAGAACAAAGGCGTTCAGGAGCTCGGAAGGCTTCTGGGCAAGGCGCTCGGCACCGGCGGCGGGCAGGAACCGGCCGCAGGCGCCGGCAGTGAGCAGTCTTCCGCGGCTGCGGGGCAGGAGAACGCAACCACCGGCGGCGGAGAGCTTATCGAGAATGTGCTTGGTTCGATATTCAAGAAGTAAGACGGGTGAAGTGTCAGAGAGTCAAAGAGTCAAAGTGTCAGAGCAGAATAAATAGAATAGGAGAATAACATGGTCAAAAAAAACTTCGTCACGATGATGATTTTTATACTGGCGGCGGTCATATGTGCAGCGGAGATGTTTGGCGCGGATGCGCCGGTCCCGGCGCAGAAGCAGGTCCCTATGGACGCGTTGACGGCGATCCATTCGCGTAAAAGTGTGCGTGAGTATACAGGGGAGCCGGCAACAAAAGATGAGATCGAGACGTTGTTGAAGGCAGGTATGGCCGCGCCGACAGCCGTTGATAAAAGGCCCTGGGCTTTTGTGGTGGTAACCGATGCCGCGACGCTTGGACGCCTTGCCGATGGTATGCCATATGCGCGGATGATCGTACCGGCGAAAACCGCGATCGTTGTCTGCGGTGTCCTTTCAAAAGCGCTTGCCGGTAAGGCGCGTGACTTCTGGGTTCAGGATTGTTCAGCGGCGACCGAGAATATCCTGATCGCGGCGGAGGCGATCGGTCTGGGCGCGGTCTGGACCGGCGTATACCCGTTGGATGAGAATGTCCATTATGTGCAAAAGACCCTGAGCATTCCCGCAGACGTGATCCCGCTCTGTGTGATAGCGGCGGGGCATCCTGTCGGCATCGAACAACCGAAGAAGAAATTCGACCCCGCTAATATCCATTGGGAAAAATGGTGACCAGGGAAAGAGCGGCGCCTGCCGACGGCGCCATCGAATTGCCCGCCGATCTTGAATTAAACGACGAATTCCGCGCGGCGTTCGAATTGATGGAGGGTACCCGCAAGAGTCTTTTTATCACGGGAAAGGCGGGGACCGGCAAATCGACCCTGCTACAGTATTTCCGTTTGAATACCCGCAAGAATATCGTCGTCCTCGCGCCGACCGGTGTAGCCGCGATCAAAGTTCGCGGGCAGACGATCCATTCATTTTTTAATTTCCCGCCGCGTCTGATCCGTGATGAGCATTGCCGCCGCTTGCGTAAAGAGAAGCTGGTACAGCGGCTCGACGCGCTCGTGATTGACGAGGCATCGATGCTGCGGGCCGACCTGCTCGATGGGATCGACCGCGCGCTGAGGATCAATCGCGACTCATTCGATGAGCCGTTCGGCGGCGTGCAGATCATTCTCTTCGGCGACCTTTTTCAACTGCCCCCGGTCGTTGATCGCGATATGGGCGCGGTGATGGGCGAGCTCTACGCGAGCCCGTATTTTTTTAGCGCCCGGGTCATCCGGGAAATGCGACTGGGGCGGCTCGAACTGACGAAGATATATCGGCAGAAAGACGACGCTTTTATAGCGCTCTTAAATAAAGTGCGGACCAAGGAATGCGCCGCGGCCGATCTGGCCGCGCTTAATCTGCGTTTCGAGCCCGCCGCGCGTCCGGTCCCTGACGGAGTTATTACGCTGACGGCGACGAACCAGCAGG
>JBAWYO010000173.1:0-3696 GCA_037143495.1 Candidatus Omnitrophota bacterium
TGTTGCGGTGCGGCGCTTTATCTTCACGTCTGATCTTCTCCCATAATTCGCTAAACAGGTAAATCTGGCTCGGGCGGACCGCCCGCCAGAAAGCGTCCTCGATGATCGATCTGTTCAGGCGGCGATAATCTTCATCGGTCAAGGTGGGGTCACCCTTCAGCGCACGTTCCAACAACACCGCCATTGTTTCATGCAGCATTTTATAGATCTTAAGCTCCTTGCAAAGACCGCGACGCGACAGGAGGGTATTGAACGCCTGCGCGCATTCCCGCTCATTGGCATCTCTTACCCCCACCCCCACTGCGCGTAATATATCCGCGACCGCCGCGTGGATCTTTGCCTCCTGCGTTTCTTTAAAATGTAAACCGCTCTCACCCATCAGCCTGCGCCGGCAAAGGCCAATATCGACAATATCCGCAGCGATAAAATCGTCGGCGCTTACCAGCATACGGTTATGCACTTTTATAAAAGCGGCCGCGAGATCGTTCCCCGACAGCGCGCGCTTTATTAGCGACCCCAAAGCAAACATCTCGGGATCAGCCTGTCCAGGAGCCGCCCACTCATCCACACACCGTCTCAACGCCGCACTATGTCCGTCCAGGAGACCTAGCACTCGGTGAGGCACCTGGCTTGGGTTCGCTATTTGTGCGAAGTCCCGTAGAATCCATTGTCCCGCCTGGTCGTCACAGGGCATCGCGCGATTGCCCAGCAGTAAATATTCGGGATAACCGGCACAGATGAGCGAAAAATTGCTGCCGGAACCGAAATGGCCGTTATCGATGGGACGGCGTCCGCTCGGATCGCGGTTCTCCCCTAAAAGGGCGAACCGCTCGGGATGATCGATGATATATCTGTTGGTCAGATCGCTGCCGAGCATCGACCAGACATAGATGGCATGGGCGTTATTTACCAGAGGGGTCATCGCGGCCACAGCGACCGACTCAACGATCCCCGGCACTCTCGAATAGGGGCCGCTGTACATCTGATGGAAGGTCGCGTCGAGCCCCGCGCGCCGCAAAGCATTATTGACACGCAGAATTCCCGCGAACGTGTATTTGCCGGAACCGTCTGGACGTCGGGCCTTGCCGATATCATCCAGAATCTCGTTCGAAGTGCCATCGGAACCGACACCGTCGACTCGCTCGAACCCCGCTTCTTTAAGATCGCGCATGAACCGGTCGTCGGCCGGGGCATCCGGGTCCGTACCCGCCAGGAGGGACTGGACCGTAACGTTAAATGCGGTAAAACCGACATACCGCTTCAGGCCTACCCCTATCGCCCAGTGGCAGAACTCCTCTATGTGGGCCTTATATCCGAAACTGTTATCTCCGAAAAAGAATTGTCGTATCTTCCACGGGGCATCCTGATTGATCTTGCGATAACCGACGCTGCTGCTGCCTGCGAGATTCTTCCCGAAGAGATGATCGGTAGCCGCGTTAATGCCGTAGGTGGAGAGGTCTTCTCCCTCTTCGAGCAGGCGCTCGATGAGCAGCCGCTGGCCGGCAAAGAGCATATAGCGCACCTGCGTAAGCGTTGCCCGCCGGGGAAGCGCGCTAATAAAACTGTCGAGCGTCGCCGACGCACCTTCCCGCAGGCCGAACTTCGCCGCGATTTCGGCGAACGCCTCGGACGGGAACCCGCCCAGGCGCGTCGCCCGTAACAGCCGGTCGGCTTCACGGATAATATCGACTACTCGGTCTTTCGCATAACCGTCGTGCGGAGAAAACTCTCCATCGGTCTCCTGCATCGACCGGACCTCGTCTTCCTGCAGTTGTGTAAAAAGCGGCTCAAGGCCGATATTAAAACGCAGCCCGAGTTTATTCAGGATATGTTCTTTCATCTTATCGACGCCGGCGAAGTGCGGATGAACCCCCATGCAAAGGTCACAGAAACCGCACCCTTCGGGACATCCGCGTTCAATGTTCCAGGCATTAAAATAGAGCTCTTCAGTCCCCGTATACGCAAGCACCGGCACATCGAAACCGCGGACCTCATTGACCTCATCGAGACGGCTGACCAGCATACGTCGCGGGGTCCGCACCGAGACGCCCCTTCTTTTCCTGAAGGCCTCTATTTGCCGCGCGGCATATCCCTGCGACCTCTTCGAGGAACCGACGATCGATATCAGCGCAGGTAACTCATCTTCCCCCATCCCCCGCATGAAGATATCAACGTCAGGCAGAAGGGTGATAGCCGACTTCGGCTGGTTTGTAACAAAGGTGCCGCCGGCAATAATATGTCCTTCGGGGTAGGCCTTCCTGAACTCCGCGGAGATCTCCTGGGCCCAGGTCACTTCGCGCGTCTGGTATATCGACAGGATCAGCACGGGGGTAGAGCCGCACGCGGGCCACCGGTATTGGTCCCAACCTTTCCGGCGGTAATCTTCCCCGAGAGGCGGTTGGAGCTCGATCGGACGCACTGGGATCCCCTTCATCTCGACCGCGTGCCGGAGCACCGGAACCGCCAGCTTCGACTGGCATGCCATCAGCACCGGGGGTATGCTTTCAGAAACGGTCTCTTCCACCTGCTCATAAGAGCATAGCCCGGTCATCGGCACAGCGGGCAATGCACATGCTTTTAAATGTGCAAGTGCCTTCCGCAGATAGGTCCGCAGATGCCTGCGTCTGATGGCAATGACCTTCCTTGCAATATAAAAACTGGCCTCTCCGGAGGCCGAACGGATACAATAGAGCCCGGGCTCATCTGCCGAGGCATAAATCTTCGCTCCCTCGGGGATATCGGCCGGAACGCTCTCCATCGTCTCCATAATATGGACCTTAAGCGGCCGCGCCAGGCTCTCTGTGATGACAGCGCCTCCGAGCTCTCCGTATGACTGTGCCCCGCGGTCATCGTGCACAATATCCGACAGTGTATCGATCACCCGGAGGGCCATGGCCGATTCTGCCGCATCCGGATCTCGAAGATCGAAGGATATATCCCACTCCCCGGGCGTCCCGACCGTATCAAGATCATACCCCCGGTCGCCATCCGGCACCACCCGGTGCTGGATATACCCTTGCTGATTGAACCGGTATCGCCGGTCCTCCAGCCTGGTAAGGACCGCCTCTTTACGTTTCTCATTGACGATCTTTTCTATCGCAACCCAAGAGGTCTCGACACTCGGTGTCCTGTTCTTCCAGAGTATCGAGAGCGCTTCCCCCGGGTCCTCGATGATGAGCTCTATTATCCCGTCGGCCATCGCCACTATTTTATCAAGCGGGGTCGGTTCTCTCCGTAAACCCGGACCTGTCCCCGCCCGATCGCGCGCAGCGACAGGACGCAGAACAGCGGCAGTGACCTCCCGAGGAAGAGCGACCGGCATTTCCCCCGCGCCGGACCATTTGGCCCGCACCCTCCCGATCTTTTCCAACGCCGCCGTACAATATTCTTTTATCTCCCTGACATAGCGCGGAACCGGGGTAAACGGCGGCGCGCCCGGACCGCTAAAAGCTCTTTCAAAAGCATCCACTTCTTCTTTCAACCCGCTTTCAAGAATACTTCCATATCGCCTTAGAAAATCTTCATCCTCCGCAGCGGAAAGTATCTCCTGGCTACAGAGAGCCCGCACGACATTAAGCGCCTGATTCAATTGAAAATAGGCAAAGTTTTTGTGCGTCAAAAGCCATAGCATAGTCTTTCTCTCGCTGGATTCGGTCGTGTAGAGAGCGTCATAGGTCTGCGGGGTCAGGAGCGGAC